>NZ_JAVFVX010000003.1:0-31559 GCF_033441795.1 Streptomyces sp. ADMS
CATCGGCGTCCAGCGGCCCGGACGGCCCTCGGGGTCGCGGAGTACGACGTTCGCGCCGACGGCGTCATGGCCCTCGCGGAAGACCGTCGCGGTGACCTGGAAGGTCTCTCCCGCGACCGCCTTCGCCGGGCGTCTGCCGCCTTCGACGGCCGGACGCACATCCCGCACCGGGATGCGGCCGATGGCCGGAGTCGGGCTCATGGGTCTCACCTCTGCGTGCTGGGGATCGGAAACGGGACGGGAGCCGCGGGCGGTGCTACCCCCCCGCGGTGCTGCGCTGGACGGCAGGGGGAGCATGCCCGGTGAAACGGTCCGCGTGGGCCCAGCCGGCCTGCTCGCGGAGGTAGGTGACCAGACTCGTGCGCAGATAGTGTTCGGCGGCGTGCGCGGCCTCGCGCGCACACCGCTTCCCCATCAGCACGCACAGGGTGTAGCCCGAGTCCTCGAAGCTGTCGCGCGCCGAACGGTCGGACGGGGCGGCGAGCATGACGCGCTCCCACTCCCGGTACTTGTTCAGATGCCGGGCGACCTCGGCTTTGGCAGGCAGGAGCATGGCGCTGGTCACCTTCCTCGTGAACGCTGCTTCTTCTACGTCGAGACCTTCACTCATGGTGCACGCATGACGACCCAGCGTCTTGTTGGAGCTTCAACAACCGCACGTGCGCTCGTGTTGCACGAATGGACTAGTGCTCTCACCCTGGAGCTGACTCAGAAGCGAACAGTGCTCACGCTTCGCGTTCGGGGCCCGGCCCCGCAGAGCGTGAAGAACGTGAGTCCGCGTGAGGAGCCAACGACGATGAAGACCGCAGAGTCCTGCTACTACCACCTCGACGTCGAGGTCGGTCCTGAACGGGTCGGCCAGGTCGGGCGCATTCTGGCCGCCCACCTCCGGCACTGGGACCTGGAGCAACTCGTCGGACCCGTCTGTCACGGCACCGAGGTGCTGTTGCGCGCCATCGACGAGCACGCGACCGACAAGCACGCGGTGATCGAGATGTGGTGGAACGGCCAGCACCTCATCACCGCGATCGGCGAGAACAACCGTGACCTGCGCCCCGACCGGGAACTCCGCCCCTGCCTGGCCTGGCTCGCCGCGGTGAGCGACGGCTGGGGGTGCTGCGCGACCGGCACCGGCGCCAAGGTCATCTGGTTCTCGCGCCGGGTCCGCTCCTGCGAAGGCCTTCCCCTGGTCCCGACCGGGCCCGCGCCGACCTTGCTGGAGGTGCGGCAGATGCCCCGGACGATCCCGGCCTTCACCGGTGCGGAGAGCGGGACGCGGGGCGCCCTCGTGAACGCGTAGAAGCGGTACGTTCCGGACTCCCCCGGGGCACGGTGGCGCTGTCCTCTGCTCCGGGGCCGGGATGGAACGCGGGGAGGGGGACAAGGGCCCGCACCCGGCTTCCGCGGAGCGACCAGCGTCTCCGTTCGACGGTGCGGCAGCCGGCGGGTTCAGCGAGGGGTGCGCGAAGTCACCGTGAACTGCGCCCCGTCCGGATCGCGGAGCACCGCTTCGAACGGCATGGAACCGGAGTCGTACCGCAGGACGCTGCCGCCGTTGTCCTGTGCGGCCCTGACGCAGGCCGCCACGTCCTCGACCGCGAAGTGGACCTGCCAGTGGGGACGGATCGTGGGGTCGGGTGCCGCCTCCAGCGCCCCTGAGACGATGCGGGCCACGACGTCACCCCGGCTGCGCAGCACGACCTCGTCGCCCTCGTAGTGGACCTCGCAGCAACCGGGGCGGTCCGAGGCCCAGTCCAGGATCTCGCCGTAGAAGATGGCCGCGTCGAACGCGTCGCGGGTGTGCAGCCGGACGAACGCCGGCGCCGCCCGGCGCCAGGACTCCCAGCCCGCGAGCAGCTCGCCCTCCCAGATTCCGAAGATCGCCCCGTCACGGTCGGCCAGCAGAGCCGCTCGGCCGGGCGGGAAGGAGATCGGGCCGACCGCCGTCGTACCCCCGCGCTCGCGGGCCCGGCCCGCCGCCTCGTCTGCGCTCGGCACGGCGAAGTACGGGATCCAGGCGACCGCCACCTGCCATACGGAGGCCACCGCGGCGATCCCCGCGACGGGCGTGTCCTCCGCCAGCGCGACCCGGAAGCGGTCGCCCAGCCGGGCCGAACGCCACCGCCAGCCGAGTACGGCGCTGTAGAACGCCTCGGTGGCCGGCACGTCGCGGCTGGTCAGACTCACCCAGCAGGGGGCGCCGAACACGGAATGGGTCGAGACGACGTCCGTCGCGCCGCTGGGATGTGTCGTGTCGTGGTTCATGGCACTCGCGTCCTGATTCCGTCCACCGGCAGACACCGCTCGGAGACAGTCTCCGGCCAAACCCCCTCCCGGTGCCTGTCGAGTACCCCGATCGGCCCTCATGGCACGTGTGCACGGGCACCGAGAAGATCACTCCGTACACGGACCTTGAACCGGGCAATGCTCCGGAGAGGATTCCGGTCCGGGGTGTGACGGGAGTTCCCGCCCGAAATCCGTGTCGTCAGGCAGGACGCGCAGCGCTTTCCTGGCCGGCAGTGTGTTTCAACTCCGTCCCTCAGGTGACACCGGGTGGAGGGCACACCGCGGAACTGTTCCCGGGAGGGTTCGGCAGTGAGCCCGTCCCCAGTCGCCCGGCCGCGCAGGACTCGCCGGGCGACTGCGGTGTGCACGCGGGCCGGCCGTCTTCAGCAGACGTCGGCGAGTTCCCTGTGCCGTGCACCTCTCTCCGCGGAGCGTTCGGCGGTCATGCCGTCGGATGGTTCTTCGCCGAGTTCCTCGCGTATGCGTGCACAGCAGGTACTGAGCAGCCGGGAGACGTGCATCTGCGAGATGCCTAGTTGCGACGCGATCCGACTCTGCGTCATCCCACCGAAGAACCGCAGGTAGAGGATGGTCCGCTCACGTTCGGGCAGGGCCCGGAGGCAGGGACTGACGGCCGCGCGGTCGACGATCAGGTCGAAGCCGGGGTCGGATCCGCCGACCGTGTCCGCGAGCGCGTAGCCGTCGGTGCGCGGCAGCTCCGCCTCCAGCGACAGCACCGAGAAGCATTCCAGGGCCTCCATGCCCGTACGCACCTCGCTTTCGCTCAACTGCGCGTGCGCGGCGATCTCCGCGACGGTCGGGGGACGTCCCGGCACGGTGGCGGAGAGTTCCTTGGAGGCCGTGCGCACCCGGTTGCGCAGGTCCTGGACCCGGCGCGGTACGTGCAGTGCCCACAGGTGGTCGCGGAAGTGGCGCTTGATCTCGCCGGTGACGGTCGGTACGGCGTAGGCCTCGAAGGCGGTGCCGCGCTCGGGGTCGTAGTGGTCGACGGCCTTGACGAGTCCGATGGCCGCGACCTGGTAGAGGTCCTCCAGGGCCTCGCCGCGCCCGCGGAAGCGTACGGCGATCCGCTCGGCCATGGGCAGCCAGGCCCGTACGAGATCGTCGCGAAGGGCGTGACGTTCCTCCCCTTCGGGCAGCCGGGCGAGTCGTTCGAAGGCTGCGGCGGTGTCGGGGGCGTCGTCGTGCGGATGGCGATTCGTTCTGGTGGTGGTACGCATCGCGCGCGCCTTCCTCGGTCGGTGCTGGATGGACAGACACCGGGGGAGGGCGCACACGGACGGCCCGGAGGTCGGCCGAGGGCCGGTGGACCAGCTCCCACGGATGTGCCTCCAGTCCGAAGCACTGACCAACCAATTCCCGCTCCGGGAACCATGGAAACAAATCAGCATAAAATATGACTCAGTGCTCTTGATTGATCGCTGCGTGAATTCGCCACACCCATTGAGCGTGCCCTATGCATGTTCTTGACTCTCCTCGGTCGGCTGGCCTGCTGAACGCGGGTCACGACCATGCACCGGACGTGATGTGCGGCACGCGCCCACCCGGCGCCGGACAGGCCTTCGGCGGATTTCCGCTGCACACCGCTTGATCAGTGATCAAGGGGGCGAATTCGCTGGCCACAGCGCATTCTGCTCATTTGACTGTGCGCCGGGCACAAGGATAGGAAGCAGCCATCCGAGGTCGAGAGGTGGACTGTGCGCGAGCCGAACGTGGTCGGGGACTGGCACGAGTACGACGAGCATGCCGGCCTGCGTGTCCGCGTCCATCGTCTGCTGGCGGCCGAACCGCCGCGCGGGCGCGACGACGCAGCCGACGGACTCACCTACTTCAGCCTCCGGGTGACCGTCGAGAACCGCGCCAACCGGCACTTCGGCGTCCACCTGGAGGACGGCCAGATCGACATCCGGCTCGGCCCCGACGGCGAGGGCGCCTTCATCGACTGGCGGAACTCCCAGTTCATCGAGGGTTTCGACGTCCATCCGCTGCGCCGCGCCACGGCCGTCCTGTACGCGGCCGGCCCGGAAGCCTCCCTGGCACAGGTGGACGTACAGATCCAGTTGCGGGTCGAGGAGGAGTGGACCGCCCGGCATCTCTGGGCGGGCGGGATCGGCCTCCCGGAGGACTTCACCGGCGCCGCCGCGCACCACGGAACGGCCCGGGACGGGGTGGCCCACCAGGTGAGCGACTTCCTCAAGGAGCAGCGGGACCTGAGGGAGCAGCGGGACCAGAAGGGCCGGACGGAACCCACCTGAGCGGCCTGCCGAGCCGAACCGGCGTGCTGCCTGCGCTGCCGCCGGACGGGCTCGGCTTCCGTTCCCCTGTCCTCAGTGCGTGATGTCGTCGATCAGCTCGCGCGCGCCCTGCCGTAGCAGCGCCACCGCCACGGACGTGCCGAGCGTGGCCGGGTCGAGGCGGCCCGCCCACTCGTGGGCGTTGAGCTGGGTCTTGCCGTCCGGGGTGAACACGCAGGCGCGCAGGGAGAGTTCGCCGTTGCGTGCCACCTTCGCGTACCCGGCGATGGGGCTGTTGCAGTGCCCCTGGAGTACGTGCAGGAACATGCGCTCGGCCGTCGCCTCCCGGTGCGTGTCCGGGTCGCCGAGGCCACTGACCGCGTCGATCAGCTCGGTGTCGCCCTCGCGGCACTGGAGCGCGAGGATGCCCGCGCCGATCGGCGGCATCATCGTCTCGGGGGAGAGGACCTCGCTGACGACGTCCATCCGGCCGATACGCTCCAGGCCGGACACCGCGAGGAGCAGCGCGTCCGCTTCGCCGGCCGCGAGCTTCTCCAGCCGCCGGTTGGCGTTGCCACGGAACGGCACACACTCCAGGTGCGGGTGGGAGGCGGCCAGCTGTGCGATCCGGCGCACCGAGGACGTACCGATCCTGGTGCCGTCCGGCAGCTCGTCGAGGGTGCGGCCGCCGGGGTGGATCAGGGCGTCGCGGATGTCGTCCCGCTTGAGGAACGCGGCGAACATCGTGCCCGCGGGAAGCGGCCGGTCGGCCGGCACGTCCTTGACGCAGTGCACCGCGAGATCGGCCTCACCGGCCAGCAGCGCGGCGTCGACCTCCTTGGTGAACGCCCCCTTGCCCTCGACCTTGGACAGATCGCCCATCCACTTGTCGCCGGTCGTCTTCACGGGGACGACATCGGTGCGCACGTGCGGGTGTACGACGGCCAGTTCGGCGCGTACCCGCTCCACCTGGGCCAGGGCCATGGGCGAGTCACGGGAGACGATACGGATCAGTTCAGGGACGGACATGCCGACACGATAGACCCTCCGGAGCGCCCCTCTCCTCCGAACCGGTCGCTTCGCCCGGGGAGTTCCCACCCGGCACCGAAGACACCAACTGCCAGGAGGACGGTTCTGCGGCCGGTGCGGCAGCCCCCCCCTGCGCGGGGCGGAGACGACGCGAAGCCGGAGGCCGGCGGCGCGGCCGCGGAACCATGCCCATCACCACCTGATCCCGTCCTCCCGGGACAGCGGCACACCGTCGAACGAGGTGGCAGGTCGGGCCAGTACGGCTTCCGGCACCGCGCTGGACACCGCCGTACCGGGAGCGGGACGAGTTGCCGCAACCGGCGGCCACCGCGAGCGCGCCGGCCGTCAGGGTCACCTCCGGGCGGGCCCGGGGGCGGTGTCTCCCTCGTCCCCTCCCACTTGTCAGTCCTGCGTGTCGAAGGTGACGACGACCTTTTCGGCGGCTCCCGGCTCGGGGACTTCCGGTTCGACCTGGTGGTGCTCGACCTGACGCTGCCGGACCTGAACGAGCCGGCGCGACGGCATCGCGTCGTCGGTGAACGTCCGGCCGTCCTCTTCCTGGCCCCCGCCGACTCCATGGACATGTTGCTGTCGGTGATGGGGCGGGCCGGGCAGGACTATGTGACCACGCCGTTCCGTATCTCCGAAGTCCTGGTCCGCGTCCAGGTGCTGCTGCGCGGCTGGAGCCCCGCACGGCAGAAGGGGGTGATGTCGTACGGCGATCTGGCCCTGGACGACGCCATCTGCGAGGCGCGCTGCGGGGCGCGTCCGCTGGATCTGACTCCGGCGGAGTACCGGCTGCTGCGCCATCTGCTGGTCAACTCCGGGAAGGTGCTGTCGAAGGAGCAGATCGCCCGGCACGTCTGGGGCGAGTACCGGGGCGGCAACGCGATCGACAACTCGTCTCCCGGCTGCGCCGCAAGGTGAACCAGAAGGCGCCGGCGTTGATCCGCACGCGTCGGGGGTTCGGCTACTGGCTCGGCGGTGCGACGCCGTGACCGGGGGTGTCCGTGCTGCCGGCTCGCATCCAGGCGGAATTTACTTGAGTTACGCAACGAGATGGTAAACTTGAGGGTATGTCCACACCGCCACCCAAAACCGCTCCTGCCCCCAAGGATGTGGCCGAGATCGAGCGAGCTCTCACCCGCATCTCCTATCTGCTCAGCCGTGCCCGGCAGCACGACCGCTTGATGGCGATCGCCGGAGTGCCGCTGGACCGGGCCGCCACCGCGCTCCTCCGGCAGATCGCCGACTCCGAACCGATGCGCCCCGGTGAACTCGCCAACCGGCTCGCGGTCGAGGCCTCTCACGTCACCCGACAGGTGCAGCAGCTTCAGAAGGCCGGTTATGTCACCCGCGTACCCGACCCGGACGACCGCCGCGCCCAGCGCATCGAGCTGACCGCGACGGGCGAGGAGGCCGTCGACCGCGTCCGGGAGGCGAGCCGCCGCGGTATGCAGCTGGCTCTCGGCGGCTGGTCCGCCGAGGAACTCCAGCAGCTCGCCGGCCTGTTCCACCGGATGGTGGACGACTTCCTCGCCTACTCGCTCGACGACGACGGTGAAGCGGGCGTCATCGAGACGGTTCCCACCGTCTGACAGCACCGCGTGGCGCGTCGCACCGCGTCGCCGGTGTGCTCGGCTGCTCCCGTCGAGCACCAGCGGGATCGTGTGCCGGCCGGGTTGCGCCCGCGGCAAGGACGGCCGGCCGAGCGCCCCCGCGCCGGTCGGTGAACTGTCCAGGGTCCGGCCCCGCCGCTTGCACCTGCGCGGCCGGACCCACTCCCGAGGGGGTGGGCCCGAGTCGGATCGCCGATGTGCTGCGCCCGCTGGGCGAGTACGTCGAGGCCCGACCACGGAAGACAGTCGAACACCCGCCTCTCCACCTGCATTTACCGTCCAGTAGGATCGCCCGGCACACCGTCCGAGGAGGAAGCGTGCCCGGCTCCCAACGCTCACCCCTGATGCTTGCCGGTCTGTTGGCCGTCGCCGGCGTCAGTCACTTCGTCGCACCCCGCACGTTCGACGCGATCGTGCCGCGCGCATTGCCGGGCACGCCCAGGGCCTGGACGTACGCCAGTGGCGCCGCCGAACTCGCGCTGGCCGCCGGGGTGGCGCTGCCGCGTACCCGGCGGGTTGCCGCGCTCGCCACGGCGGGCTTCTTCGTCGGGGTGTTCCCGGCCAACGTGAAGATGGCCGTCGACTGGCGCAACCGGCCCGCCGCCCTGCGGGCCGGTGCCATCGGGCGGCTGCCGCTCCAGGTACCGCTCGTCCTGTGGGCACGCAGCGTCGCGAAGAACGGAGAGGGCCGGTCATGACACGCAAGGTGAACGTCGGCGACAAGATCGAGGACTTCGAGCTGCCCGACGAGAGCGGAGCGTCCCGCAGGCTCTCCGAACTCCTCGCCGACGGGCCGATCGTCCTCTTCTTCTATCCCGCGGCCCTGACGCCCGGCTGCACCGCCGAGGCCTGCCACTTCCGGGACCTGGCCGCCGAGTTCGCCGCCGTCGGCGCGCGGCCGGTCGGGATCAGCGGGGACTCGGTCGACCGCCAGCAGGAGTTCGCGCAGAGCCACACACTCGGCATGCCGCTGCTGTCGGACGCCGACGGGACGGTCCGTGAGCTGTTCGGTGTGAAGCGCGGGTTCTCGATGATGCCCACCAAGCGGGTCACCTTCGTCATAGCCGAGGACCGTACGGTCCTGGAGGTGGTGACGAGCGAGCTGCGGATGAACACCCACGCGGACCGTGCCCTCGACGCACTCCGCGCGCACAAGGGCTGACGCCCCTCTCTGTCGTTCTCCAGCCGTCCTCCGCCTCTTCGCGGGGCGGTCGGACGGGGTTTGACGCGCCGAGGTGCGCCATCGGGGTTGATGCCCCGGGACACAGGGACCATCCTGGGGCGTATGAAACAAGTCGCCGCCGCGGTGATCATCGATGCCCGAGGCATGGTGACGGGATGGAGTGAGGGCGCCCGGCGGTTGACGGGACACACGGCTGAGGACGTCGTCGGCCGCCCGGCCGCCGAACTGCTCGCCGAGGACCCCCCGCCGACGGCGATGACCGAGCTGGCCGGCGTGGTCGCGCTCCGCCACCGGGACGGTCACCCCGTCGAACTCGCCGTCAGCGCGTGCCCCGTACTGGGCGAGGACGGCGGGGCGCGGGGATTCGTCGTCACCGTCCTGGCCGAACCGGCGATGCCGGAGCCGCATGCGGTGACGCAGGGGCCGGCCTCACTGGAGCGGGCCATCCGGCAGGCCTCCGTGTCGATGTCCGCCTTCGACACGAACCAGCGCTACGCCTGGCTCAACAACGCCGCCTGCGACCTGATGGGCATCGAGGAACAGGCCCTGATCGGACAGTTCTACGGGGACACGGACATCGTGCCCGACGACCGCATCAGCCAGGGATTTCTGCTCAACCTGCGAGAGGTCGCCCGCACCGGCGTACCCGTACGCTACGAAACGTTCGGCAAGGACGTGGGCGACGGCCGGGAATACGCGTGGAGCCTCGAGATGTGGCCGGTGCGCGACGACCTGGGGGCCATCACCTCGGTGGGCATCGCGGCTTTCGACAGCAGCGAACAGCACTGGGCCCGGCGGCGGCTCGCCCTGCTCAACGAGGCCGCCACCGCCATCGGGACCACCCTCGACGTCGTCCGCACCGCCGAGGAACTCGTCGAACTGGCAGTGTCCCGGTTCGCCGACTTCGTCAGCGTCGACCTGCTCGACTGGGTGCTCGGCGCGGACGAACCCCCGGCGCCGCCGGCCGGCGAGATCATGCTGCGCCGGGTCGCCCACGGGTCAGTTACCGAGGGCACTCCGGAGGCCGTCATCCCGCTGGGCGCGAAGGACGTATACCCGCCGTCCACCCCACCCGTACGGGCGATGGCGGAGGGCCGGGCGCTGCTCGGGCGGGTCGGCGAGCGGGCGTTCGACGAGTGGGTGGCGGAACGCAACGCCCGCGAGCCCGTCGGCCGCCCGTACCGCCAGGGGGTCCACTCCATGGTCACCGTGCCGCTGCGGGCCCGCGGCACCACCCTGGGCGTCGCGGTCTTCCTGCGCATCGCCCGCCCCGACCCCTACACCGAGGACGACGTCGTACTCGCCGAGGAACTGGCCAGCCGCGCCGCCGTCTGCGTGGACAACGCCCGCCGGTTCGCCCGTGAGCGCACGACCGCACTGGCTCTCCAGCACAGCCTGCTGCCCCGGGGGCTGCCCGGCCAGGCGGCCGTCGAGGTCGCCCACCGCTATCTGCCCTGCGGGTCGGTGGCCGGCATCGGCGGCGACTGGTTCGACGTCATCCCGCTGTCCGGCAGCCGGGTCGCGCTCTGCGTCGGTGACGTCGTCGGGCACGGCATCCAGTCCTCCGCGACCATGGGACGGCTGCGTACGGCCGTGCGGACCCTCGCGGACGTCGACCTGCCGCCGGACGAGCTCCTCACCCATCTCGACGACCTGGTCACCCATCTGGCCGACGGTGAGGACGGTGAGGACGTCGCCGAACTGGGCGCCACCTGTCTCTACGCCGTCTACGACCCGGTCTCGCGCCGGCTGACTCTCGCCTCCGCCGGGCACCCGCCGCCCGCCGTCGTACCGCCCGGCGGTGTCGCCGAGCTGATCGAGGTGGCGGCGGGACCGCCGCTCGGCGTCGGCGGCCTGCCCTTCGAGGCGACCGAGCTGAAACTGGCCGAGGGCTCGCTCATTGCCCTCTACACGGACGGGCTGATCGAGGACCGAGACCGGGACATCGACCACGCCACCGCCGAGCTGTGCCGTGCGCTGAACCTGCCCGGCGCCTCGCTCGACGCCATGTGCGACGCGGTGCTCAAGTCCGTGCTGCCCGAGCAGCCGGGCGACGACGTGGCCCTGCTGCTCGCCCGTACGCACGCGCTGGGTGCGGGCAGGGTGGCCACCTGGGACGTCCCGCCGGACCCCGCTCACGTGGCCGTCACGCGCCAGGCCGCCATGGAACAACTGGCCGCCTGGGGGCTGGAGGAGGAGGGCTTCGTCACCGAACTCGTCGTCAGCGAACTGGTCACCAACGCCATCCGTTACGGCGAGTCGCCCATCCAGCTCCGGCTGATCCGCGACCGGGCCCTCATCGTCGAGGTCTCCGACGGCAGCTCCACCTCACCGCACCTGCGCCGGGCGCACGCCTACGACGAGGGCGGCCGTGGCCTGTTGCTGGTCGCCCAGCTCACCCAGCGCTGGGGCAGCCGGCAGACGGGCACCGGCAAGACGATCTGGGCGGAGCAGCCGCTGCCGGCCGGGTGATCCGGCCGACCGGGCTCATCGGGCGTCCGGTCACTCGAAGTCGCACCCGGGGTTCGGCGCGTCCTCGGAGAAGGGTGAACCGTGCGGCAGCACGTACAGGACGTCGAGTACGACGGGCTCGGTGCCGAGATTCCGGCCGATGTGGACGTTCCCGGGGCCGGCCGGCTCACTGATGGCACTGCCCTGCGGATACACGCCGTCGGACTCGCAGGTGGAGTCGAAGTGGCTGAGGGTGCCCTGCTTGACGAGTCCGTACAGCGGCCCGTCGTGGTAGTGCCACCCAGTGGCCTGGCCTGCGGGGATCGTTATCTCCCGCAGGGTGTAGTCGGTGTCGCCGATGGTGGTCCGGGCGAGTACGCGGCCTGACACTCCGGGCCCGGGCGGCGTGGCGTGGGCCGTACCGCAGGCGAGGACCGCGGTGACCGTGACGGCCCCGGCCGTGGCGGTGCGAAGCAGGTTGCGCATGGTGGGGTCCCCTCAAGGCGAGAGCGTGAGCGCGCCATGACATCTTGGCGTGATCGTAGAGGGGCGGGACGGCCGGCGGAAAGAGGGGGGGGAGGTGCCCGTTGAGCAGAACGCGCCGGTGACCGCACGTCCGTCACGTACGGGCGGTCACCGGCGCCGGGGAGGGGTGCGGGCTTCTCAGGCCCGCCCGGCCACTGGCTCGGCCGTGATGTCCGCCGCCGCCTCCGCTCTTGGCCGGGACGGGCGCGGAATCCCCAGCGCGCACACCGCGCCCGCGAACACCACGACGACGCCGACCCACACCGCAGGGCGCAGTCCGTCCACGAACTGCTGGGGCGAACCCGTGCTGCCGTGCGCCACGAACACCGTGCTCAGCACGGCGATACCGAGGGCCCCGCCGATCTCCCGGACGGTGGTGTTGGCGCCGGACGCCTTGCCCGCGTGCTCGCGGCTGACCGAGCCCAGCACGACCGCCGCCGTCGGTGCGAACACGAAGCCCATGCCGATACCGGCCACGATCATCGGGCCGACCAGGGAGGAGTACCCGGTGTCGGTGTCCGCGACCAGGTTGATCCAGCCGAGTCCGACGCCCTGGAGGAAGAGGCCCAGGGCCATCAGCCGGCCGCCGCCCACCCTCTCGGTGAGGAGGCCCGCGACAGGCGCGACGAACATCGGCATCAGCGTCCAGGCCAGTGTGCGGACGCCGGCCTCGAACGGGGTGCGCGGCGGCACGATCTGGAGGTACTGGGCGAGCAAAAAGAGGGACCCGAAGACGCCGAAGTACATGGCGGCCGAGACGACGTTGGTGAGGGTGAACGCCCGCACCCTGTAGAAGGACAGCGGCAGCATCGGCTGCGGTGCCCGCGCCTCCCAGGCGACGAACGCGGCCAGCAGCACCGCGCCCGCGCCGAACGCGCCGAGCACCCCGGCCGACGTCCAGCCGTCCGGCTCGCCGTTGACGATGCCCCACACCAGCGCGAACAGGCCGGTGGCGGCCAGCACCATGCCGACGAGGTCGAGTCGGGTTCCCGGAAGTTTGCTCTCACGGAGCGTCAGCAGGATCAGCGGCACGGCGACGACGCCGACCGGCACGTTGATCCAGAAGATCCACCGCCAGTCCAGTCCGTCGACCACCGCGCCTCCCACCACCGGGCCCATCGCGACGGCCAGGCCGCTGACGCCCGACCACAGGCCGAGGGCCAACCCGCGCAGCCGGTCCGGCACGGCCTGCGAGAGCAGGGTCAGCGACAGCGGCATGACGGCCGCGGCACCGAATCCCTGCACGGTGCGGAACGTGATCAGCTGCGCGCTGGTGTCGGAGAGGCCGCAGCCGATCGAGGCCAGCGTGAAGACGACGATGCCGAGCACGAAGACCGTGCGCCGGCCGAACCGGTCACCGAGCGCGGCCCCCGTCATCAGCAGACAGGCGAAACTGAGAACGTACGCGTTGACGAACCACTGCAGCTGCTGGGTGTTCGCCTCCAGGTCGACCGCCAGTGTGTGCAGGGCGGTCGAGACGACCAGGTTGTCGAGCGCGACCATGAACATGGGCACGCTGCACGCGACGATCGCGAGCCACAGCGGAACACGCCGGCCCTCGGCCGGTGGCGCGACGGCCGCGTCGTCCACGACCGGGTTCTCTTCGGACAGCGTCATGGCAGGGGAGTCTCCTAGGGGGAGTAACTGATCCGGCGGTGCGGCGGTGCGGATGAGACGGTGGGCGGGGTCAGGCGGTCGGCGTACTGCCGTCCGCGTCCGCGCGCTCCTGGGCGGCCAGCCGGTCCCGCGCGTCCGACCAGTCGACGGGCAGGCCTGCCGTCGGGGTCTCCCAGAAGGTGAAGACCGAGCGGTTCATGGTGGAGCGCAGGCCGGTCATGACCGACTTGTGGGGCTCGGTCCGCGCGTATGTGTAGAGGGCCTGCTTGTCCTCCCAGGCCGACAGGGTCCAGAACGTCCGCTTGAGCGGCTGGGCGATCAGCGAGGCGCCGTACGCGCCGGGCGCGTTCTTCACCTGCTTCCACGCGGCGAGGGATTGCAGGAAGAAGCGGGGGACGTCGCGCAGGGAGCGGACTTCCAGGCGGGACGCCATGACGAACGCCGTCGTGTCCGGAGCGGGCTGGTTGACGGTGGTCCAGGGCAGGGTGGGCATGGCTGCGGCCTTCTTCTGAGAGGCAGGGCGAAGCGGGGAGGCTCTATTGGATACCTCCACTATCCATGTTAGACAGTAGAGGTATCCAATGACCAGAGCGGAGCCCGACCGATGCGCATGTCCGAGCTGAGCCGCCGCAGTGGTGTCTCTGTCACGACGATCAAGTAC
Source organism: Streptomyces sp. ADMS (assembly GCF_033441795.1). NCBI lineage: Bacteria > Bacillati > Actinomycetota > Actinomycetes > Kitasatosporales > Streptomycetaceae > Streptomyces > Streptomyces sp. ADMS. Next base: position 13,627 of record NZ_JAVFVX010000003.1, read on the forward strand.
TACCTCCGCGAGGGCCTCCTTCCGGTCGGCCGCCAGCTGTCGGCCACGCAGGCCGAGTACGACGACAACCACACGCGCAGACTGCGGCTGATCCGCGCACTGATCGGCGTACGCGGCCTGTCCGTCAGTACCACCCGGGAGGTGCTGGGCGCGCTCGCCGAGCACACCGCCGACACCCACCGCTTCCTGGGGCTCGCGCTCGGGGCGATCCGGCTGGCCGGTGAGACCGAGGCGGACGCCCCGGAACCAGCCGAAGTCGATGCGCTGATCGAGGAGTTGGGCTGGAACGTGCACGAGTCCGCACCCGCCCGGGCCACTCTGGCCGAGACCCTCGCCTCGCTGCGGACCCTCGGCACACCGCTGGACTGGCGGGTGCTCCTGCCGTACGCCCGGCTGGCCGAGCAGACCGCGGTCCTCGACTTCGATCAACTGGACGGAATCGAGGACCCGTTGGAGGTCGCCGAGCGTGCGCTCCTGCTCACCGTCCTCCTGGAACCCGCGCTCATGGCGTTGCGGCGCATGGCCCAGGAGGACGAGTCGGCCCGGCGGCACACGGACGCGACAGACAACTGACCCTGCCTACCGGCCCAGTTCACGCAGAAGCTGGGCCGCCGCCTCCTTCCCGGAGGAGAACGCGGCCTCGTGCGAGCCGATCTGGTCGTGGTACTGCTGCTTGGAGTGGAAGTACGAGCCGCACAACTTGACCCGGGGACCTTCGTTGACCTCGTAGACGGTCTGCTGGGCGCGGCGCATCGCCATGTCGAGAACCGGGTGTTCGTAGTGGAAAGTGCGGATGACGCTGTCCTCGGCGACCGGAAGCGGACAGTCGAGGGTGACGAAGTAGTCGGTCTCGGACTCGTAGCCGTGCAGCTTGTTCATGTAGTAGGCCACGTACGTGCGCGGCTGTCCGTCCACCGTCACCTTCCCGTAGTTCCACGCCTCCCACCGGGACCGGTCGGCCGGCATCACGGACGGATCGGTGTGCAGGATCACCGTGGAGGCGTTGTAGCGCAGCGGGGCCAGAAGCTCGTGCTGACGGTCGGTGGGGTTCTCCAGCAGCGCGCGGGTCACATCGGCGTGCGTGGCGAGCACCACGTGGTCGAAACGCTCGGAGCCGGTTGCCGTACGTACGGTGACGCCGTCCTCGTCCTGGTGGATACCGGTCACCGGCTCGGACAGCCGCACCTTCGGGTCGATCGCCGCGAGCGCCTTGCGCACGTAGGTGATCGAACCGTCGCCCACGGTCCGCCAGTCCACGCGCCGGCCGCCGAGGCCGCTCTCGTCATGGGCCATGAAGAACGCGATCACGGTCGTGGCCGGCATCTCCCAGACCAGTTCGGCGGGCACCGACCACACCGCGCTGCACAGCAGGATGAAGTAGCCGTACCGGAACTCCTGGCTGTAGCCGCCCCGGTCGAGGTACTCGCCCATCGGCATGTCGGTGCGCTTGCGGAAGAAGTCCCGGCGCCCCTCCTCGTGGAACCGGTGGGCCTCGCGCCAGATGGTCTGGAACGCCTCGGGATACCGGGCGCGCACCTCCTCCTCCGGCAGGTCCATCTCGTCGCTGCCGTACTGCACGCCCTCAGTCAGGTCGAAGAAGTTGAAGCCGCTGATCAACTGCTTGGATTCCACGCCGAGTTCGTCGAAGAATCCGCTGAGGTTGGGGTAGGCGGGGCGGTTGAAGACGACGAACGCGGTGTCGATGCCCAGGATTCGGCCCGTGTCCTGGATCTCGACGGTGTTGGCGTGGCCGCCGTAGTGGTCCTCGCGTTCGAACAGGGTGATCTCGGCGTGCTCGCGCAGGGCGTAGGCGGCGGAGAGGCCGGCGACGCCACCGCCGACGACGGCGATGCTGGGCTTGGCGGACATCGGATGCTCCTTGGGGTCAGTCGGTGAGTGTGGTGGTGATCAGTCCGCCCGCGGTGCCGTTCTCGGTGGCCACGGCCACCACATGACCGGGGCTCGGGTGGATCAGGTCGAACTGCCAGCGTTCACAAGCCGGTTCGGGTTTGCCGGTGTCGTACAGGCGGATGCGTCCGCCGGTCAGGCCGGTGAAGGCGATCGTGGACAGGTCACGGCGCAGGCCTGTGCCGAGTGCTTTGAGGTAGGCCTCCTTGAGCACCCAGTAGGCGGCGACGTGGCCGGGGCGTACGGCGTCCGGAACGGCCGCCAGTTCCGTGCGCTCCCGGTCGGCGAAGAAGCGGGGGAGGTGTGCGACCGCGTCGGCGCGCGCCGGCGAGCGTTCGGCGTCCACTCCGCAGGCCCGGCCACTGTCGGTGACCACGCAGACCGTCAGGCCGTCGGTGTGCGAGAGGTTGAAGCGAAGCCGGTGGTCCGCGGACGGCCTGGGCTCCGGTCGGCCGCCCGAAGTGGTATGGAAACGCCAGGAGGTGAGAGGGAGGCCGCTACGGGAGCTGAGGGCGTGCCGGGCCAGCAGCCGGGCGGCCAGTCGGCGGCGCCGTTCGGACGGTGCGAGGACGCGCTCGCAGCGCTCGCGCTCGGCCGTGTCGAGCACGGCCGGGCCGCCGGTGCGCTCGATGAACGCCTCGGCGGCCGCGTCCGGCAGCAGCCACAGATGGCGGTCGGGATTCGGCATCCGGCCCTCCGGTCAGAGGCCGGCGGCGGGCAGGTCGCCGCGCTCGGCGAGCGGGAACTGCCAGTACGAGAACAGCCGGTTCTCCCGGTGCAGATGGCGCAGCACCCGCATCACGTCGTCCACCGCACCGGCGTCCGTCACTGCTTCGTGAGGGCGCAGGTGCCGTCGTACGCGCTCCAGTTGGAGCAGAAGCAGCGCGCCGCTCGGCAACGGGTCCTCCAGCGCGGCGGAGGAGTGGACGTGGGTGTGCACGCAGGCGGCGGCAGCGTGCAGGAGGCAGTACTCCTTGGCCAGGTCGAAGAGTTCGGCGGACTGACCGTACTCACGGCCCAGTGACGCCTTGAGTGAGGTGACGCGCTCGCGCAACGAAGCGGCTCCGACAAGGAGTTGCTCCGCGGTGTCCGCTGCCCTGGTCAGCCAGTCGTGCTCGTCGCGCTTGGCCTCCCCGGCCAGCCGCCGCAGCCGGACGAGCGCGGCGGGAGCGGCGAGGAGGGCGTCGTCCCGGCCCCGGCTGTACAACTCCTGGTCCCAGGGCCGGTAGAGAGGCAGCTCGCGGTCGATGCCGAAGAGCACGGCCGCGCGCTCACCGGCCTCGTCACGCAGCGCCTGGTCGGCTGTCGTGGCCGTGGCGAGAAGTCCGTCGAGCTGGAGCGCGATGTTCTTGAGGTTCACGACGGTGTTGCCGTCGGCGAAGTTGGCCACCGGCAGATCGCGGAGCATCTTCTGGTGGATCGCGTAGTGCGGATGGTCGCGCAGATAGAAGCGCGCTCCGAGTACGACATTGAGCTGGGCGAAGGTGCGCTCCAGAAGCGTCGGCACGAAGTACTTGACGACGGACGACCACACGCTGGTCTGCTCCGGAACGACCTGAAGGGCTCGCACCGCGCCCAGACTCACCGCGTCGGCGACCATCAGATCCGCGAAGCACTCCACCAACTGGCGCCGGGAGTACGGGACATCACTGACCGCACGTCCGAAGACCGTCCGCCCCTCGGTGAAGTCGAGTGTGACCCTCAGCCCCGTGTCCACGGCCGACAGCGCGATGCCGCTGATGAGGGCTCGGGCCGTCTGCGAGGTCTTGAGCGCGATCTCCAGACCCTGTCCCTCGCGGCCGAGCAGCGCGGAGTCCGGTACGAAGACCCGGTCGAGGCGGAAACCGCTCATGTCGAGCCCGCGCAGTCCGTGCATGCGCTCGCGCGGCAGCTCGTCCACGGTCCCGGCGGGTGTCTGCCGTTTGTCGAGGACGAAGACGGAGTAGCCGCCGGGGCCGCCCCGGGGGTCGGTGCGGGCGTGAACGCTGAGCCCGTCGGCCACCCGGCCGTTGCCGATCAGCCACTTCTCCCCGGTGAGGAGATAGCCGCCGTCCGTCCTCTCGGCGGTCATCTCGTTGGCGAGCAGATCACTGCCGTGCCGGCGCTCGGACAGGCCCCAGGCGTAGCGGTTGCCGCGCTGGATGGACTCCACCATGGCCCGCTTCTGGGCGTCGGTACCGGCGACCCAGGCCGGCATGAAACTGAGGCTGGTGATGATGAACGCGGTCGCGGTGGTGGGATCCCGGCGGGCGATCAGCCGCATCAGGTTGAAGCCGGTCTCCACATCACCCGCCTTCCCGCCCTGGGCACGGGGGAGCGAGTGGTCCAGTGCGCCCCAGCGCTGGAGTAGGTTCACGAACTCGTAGGGATAGTCCTCGCGTTCGTCGTATTCGAGGACACGGGCGTACGGCATGCGGCTCGTGGGGTCGTGCGGATCGCCCAGGTGGCGTTCCAGCCGCCCGGCCAGCTCCGTGAGGTCCGACTTCGGCACGGGGTCTCCCAACGGTCAGTGGTCGGCGGCGGGTTCGGGGGCGGGGCGCGGCGCCAGTTGCTTCGGGTACGCGCAGAAGAGCCGGACACCGGCGTGCAGTTCCGTGGTGATGTCCAGGGCGGGGAGGAGGGTGTGGGCCTCTCGGCGCGGATCGGTGCCGGCCGCCCGGGCGAGAAGGTAGGCGAGACAGGCGGCCAGCCAGCGCGTGTCGCCGGGCTCCGCGCCGAACAGGGAGCGGGTGGGGTTGGCCCACCAGAGGAGCAGGCAGCAGGCGGCGGCGTGGAGGTGGGCGAACCGGTCGGCGGCGTCTGTCAGGCCGGTGTCCCGGTCGGCGGTCGCCGTGTCTTCGGTGAGCTCCGTGAGGGCGGTGGTGAGGCGGGTTGTGAGGGCTGCGGTTGTCCGGTCGCCCTGGGCGGTCAGGGTGGTTGTCACCCCTGGTGCGATGTCGAACAGGGCTGCGGTGACGGGGGAGTTGCCTCGGGCTGTCAGGTCCAGGTGTTCGGGCGTGTAAGGGGGAAGGGGTTCGGTGAGGTCGAAGACCTTGCGTATGAGGTCTGTGCCCGCTCGCCGTGGGGGGTGTGGTGTGTTCGCGGGTGCAGCGCCGTCGGGGCTCGTCGCGCAGTTCTCCGCGCCCCTGCTGACGCCCAGCGTGGGGAGTTGGGCCGCGTATGCGCGCAGGTTGGCCAGAGTGCTGGTGTCCACCACTCTCACGATCGCCGCGTCCCGCTGGAGTTTCTGGAACAGCCCGTCGCCAGGGCCCTCCGTGCGGAGTACCGAGCGGGTCGCCAGGACCGTGGCGCACCGGCGGATCAGTTCCTCGGTGTTCTCCGCGACCAGGTGCTTGGCGGCGCAGCCCCAGACACTGAACACCTCCGGGAACACATGGATGCCCCGGGCGGCGGTCAGCGCCGTGACGTCCGCCGCGAGGAGCGCGGCCGACGCGATCGCCAACTCCCGCCGGGGATACGGTGATTCGCGTACCGTCGTGCGGCCGGCCTGGCGGGCCGTCGCGAAGTCCAGGGTCAGCCGCAGGGCCGTGTCGGCGCAGCCGAGGCTGCCGGCCATGCTCATCACCCGGACCACCTGCTGCGCCTTCATGACCGACTCGAGGGCCTGGCCCTCGCTGCCCACCAGCGCCTCGGCGGGGACCGGGAAACGGTTGAAGCGGAGGTGGGCGAAGTCGATGCCGCGCATGCCGGAGGTCGGCACGGTCTGGCCGCGCTCGACTCCGCTCAGGTCGAGCAGCACCGCCGAGAACGCACCCGGCCCCCGCCCGCCCGTCCGGGCCACCAGGTACAGCGCCTCGCAGCGGCGGCCAAGGCCCACCATCCACTTCTCGCCCGTCAACTCCCAGCCCTGCGCGGCAGGTTCGAGGCGCACGGTGTTGGCCAGCAGATCGCTTCCGTGCTCGGCCTCCGACAGGGCGAAGCCCACCGCGCCGCCCCTGCCGAGGATCTCCGCCGCGTACTTCCGCTGCTCCGGAGAGCCGTGCAGCGCCAGGCAGGTCGCCGCGGTGATGCCGAACATGGTGCCCGGCATGATGTTCAGGTCCCGGCGAGCTGCGGTGCGGACCAGAACCATGCTGTGCTCGAAGGTCTCGAACCGGCCGCCCCATTCCTGCGGCAGATAGTTGAGGTGGAAGCCCGCCTCACGCAGCGCGGCGCACAACTCCTCGGGAAACGCGTCCTGTTCGTCCCGGCGGACGGCCGCAGCGAATCCGAACGGGTTGTCCGCGTCGTACGGATCGCCCAGCAGACGCTCGATCTCCTCCCCGCTCGGCGCGTTCATCGGGACCTCTCCAGCGCCGCCTGCGGTTCCAGGGGAGCGGGGCGGTAGTCGGCCGCGGAGGCGGGGATCCGTACGCCGGAGACGCGGAGGTGGGCCAGGCGGGTGTGGAAGGCGGCGCCGCGCATCAGATGATGGGCCACGTCCGCGACACGGCGGTTGCCCGGCGCCTTGAGGTAGCTGGCGGTGACCCAGTCGTTGAACGCGCCCATAGCGGGGCCGCACCACACCTGGTAGTCGAGGACGCGGTCCGGGTCGCCCACCGTCGACCAGCGGGACGCCATGCCGAGGTACCAGCGGAACACCAGCGCCATCCGCCGCTTCGGATTCTCGGCGGCGCGGGCCAGCTGTTCGGGGTCACGGCGGCCGAAGTAGCCGACGCACTCCTGCCAGACGTCCTCCAGGGGGCGGCGGATGATCTGGGTCTCCAGCCGGGCGCGCTCGCTCTCGGGCAGCGCCTCCAGGCCGTCGTACGACTGGTACAGCTCGTACAGGCGCTTGGCGCGCATCGGGAAGAGCGTGCCCTTCTTCAGAACCTGTAGCTCGACGCCCATTTCGAACATGTCGGCGGCCGGCGCCATCTCGCAGTCGGCGATCCCCGCGTCGGCCAGCAGCGCCTTTGTCGGCTTCGACGCTCCCGACTCCACGCACGACTGGTTGACCGAGCCGGTGACGACATAGGCGGCGCCCATGGTGAACGCGGCCGCGACGGAGGAGGGACAGCCGAGGCCGCCCGCCGCACCGACCCGGATCGGCGTGGGGTAGCGGTGGTCGTGCTGGACGGTGTCGCGCAGGCGGAGGATCGTCGGGAGGAGGGCGGTGAGCGGGCGGCGGTCGGTGTGCCCGCCCGAGTCGCCCTCGACCGTGATGTCGTCGGCCATCGGAACGTACTTCGCCAGATCCGCCTGCTCGGGGGTGATCAGGCCCTGGTCGAGCAGCGCACTGATGACGGTCGCCGGCGCGGGGCGCATGAAGCGCTCCGCCGTCTCCGGGCGGGAGATCTTCGCGATGAGGCGGTGTGCGGCGACGGCCTCCCCGGAGGGGCCGCGGTGCAGGCCGGCCAGGCGGTAGCGCACCACGTGCGGGCTGAGGCTCATGAAGGCCGAGGCCTCCACACACCGCACCCCGTACCGCAGGAACAGCTCCACCGCCTCCCGCTCCAGGCGCTCCTCGCTCGGGCTGTGGATCAGGTTCACGGCGTACGGCAGTCCCGGGATCTCGGCGGCGAACCGGGTGAGCGCCTTCTCGATGGTCCCGGGCAGCAGTCCGGCAGCCCCGTACGAGGCGAGGAACCCCTCTCTTGCCAGGGCGATCACCAGGTCGGCGGAGGCGATGCCGCCCGCCATCGCGCCCGCCATGTAGGCGTACCGGACGCCGTGCGCGGCCAGGAAGGCGGGGGAGCCGAGGGCACGCGGGGGCAGTGGGCCGGTGGCGGCCAGGAGGGGGAGCCCCTCGCCCGGCGTCGGCCGGCCGCCGGAGACGGCGCCGATGCCCGTGGGCGTGCGGACGACGAAGGCGGGCCGGTCGAGGTCGGCGAGGGACTGGTAGATGCCGGCGGGGTCGGTGCCGGGGCTGCTGTCTCCGTACCACCGCAGAGGAGTGGTCTGGGTGTGCATGGTCGGGGTCGTCTCCTTTGAGCCGGTCAGGCCCGGTCGCGGGTGGTGTCGGGGCTGACCTCGATGGCCACGTCGGTGAGTTCGTAGATGCGCAGCCCCGGCTTCCACAGGTCGGCGTCCGCGATCACCACGAGCCGCTCACCGTTCCGGCGGACCTCCTTGACGTGGACGTCGAACCGCAACTCCCCGTCGTGGCGCAGGATCTGGCCCCGGTACTTCCAGCTCGTCGGTACGTCCACGGCCAGCCCGAACCGGGGGTTCTCGATCCCCTCGGCGAGGCCCTGCTCCAGCACGAACAGGCGCAGGCCCTGGAGGATCGCCTCCACGCCGAGCGAGCCGGGCATCACCGGGTCGCGGTGGAAGTGGCAGTCGAAGTACCACTCGTCGGGGCGGACCTGCCGGTATCCGTGGAGGTATCCGGCGCCGTGTCTGCCGCCGTCCGTGACCAGGTCGACGTGGTCGACGAGGTGGTAGTGACCGCCGGGCAGACGCAGCCGGCCGCCGGTCGGGTCGGTGAACGCGGGCGCGTCGTCGGGGAGTTCGACGCGGCGGATGCGGGAGGCGTCCGGCTTCTCCTGCTCGATCCAGGGCGCGACGTACGTTCCGTTGTCCAGGCCCACCTGGTTGGCGAGCGCGGCCTCGCTGAAGTAGCCGAACAGTGACTCGCCGGTGTAGAAGACCTCCCCGTCGGCGGAGAGTTCATAACTGAAGTTCTGAAGTACCGCCCCCGACACTGCACTTGTCATCAGCAGCGTGGAGCGATGCCGGATCGTCCTGCCGCGCAGGTCGATGTCCTTGACGTAGGTCGCCCTGCCGTCGAGGTTGCGGATCGAGTACTCGGTCTCCGGCTGCTTGAGGGTGGCGCCCAGGTAGTAGCCGTTGAGGATGGCCGCCTGGAGCGAGGTCTCCATCAGGACGCAGTTCGGCAGATGGGGATGCGCGTTCTCGCGGTAGTACCAGGCGTCCGACGGCGAGTCGTACTCCGTCACCATCTCCGCGCCCGGCTTCAGCTCGCCCCGGGTTCCCGTGAGTTTCATGATCCGGTCCACGAACTGGAAGTCCCCGTTGGGGATGTAGGGGGCCCGGCTCTCCTGGTACACGTCGAACTCGGGACCCATCGCCGTACCGAGGTCACCCTTCGCGGCGTGCGCCAGATGGAGTTCGTTGATCAGCGCGGGCTCGCCGGCGCGGTTGCGTCGGCCGAGGAACTCCGGGATGCCACCGGGGCCGGCCCTGTACGGCGTGCCGTCCTTCTCACGGATCTGGATGCCGAAGTTGCGCATCCGGATCACCGCCTTGTCGCCCAGGTACACGAGGATGTCCGCGACGACGGAGGGACGCGGCAGCAGCGTCAGCTCCATGACCTCGATCTCGTACCGGATCTCCCGGTGCCGCGGCGTGATCTGGCCGCGTACCTGCACCTCCGTCTCCAGCCCGATGATCGTCTGGAAGCGGGCGTCGGGCAGCACCAGGTGCATGCCCTGGTGCAGCAGATACGCCTGGAGGGTCTGGACGGCGCCCTCCGCCACCATCGACCCGGCCAGCACCGGATCGTCGGGGAAGTGGCACTCGAAGTACCAGGCGTCCGGCTCCAGTTGCTTGCGGGCGCTGATCGCACCGATCCCGCGCGGCCCGCCCGTTCGGTCGATTCGGATCTCGTCGACCATGCGCAGCCGTGCGTCGGGCAGCCGCAGCGCCGGGTTGAGGCCGGCGTCCTGGGCGTGGTGCGGCCCGAACACCTCGCCGGGCTTTCCGGCGGCCAGCAGCTCCAGGTCGGCGGCGGTGAGCCGGTTCTTGCCGGTGTCGGCCAGCGGCTTGAAGGTGGTCCTGGTCAGCGCGGCGCGCCGCTTCCTGTCCCGCTCGGTGACGACGACACCCAACGGCGTGTCGAGCTCGGCCTGGGTGAAGAACCCGGCGCTGGCGTCCTTGAGTTCGAGGATCAGTTCGCCGTCGGCGTAGCAGAGGTAGCTGAAGAAGAAGAGGGTGGTGTCGCCCTGGCGGACGAATCGGTTGATGGAGATGTCGTAGCGCAGGGTCTGGCCGGTCCTCGGCAGGTCGCCGTGGAAGACGAGCGTGCTGTCGAGGAGCCGGTAGACCCGCTCGCCCTTGTTGCGGAAGTCGATGCCCAGATAACTGATGAGCAGCAGGTCGCACTGTCCCGCCTCGATGGCGACGGCCGGCGGGACCCCGCCGTCCACCGCGTACCAGGCGTCCTTGGGTACGTCGTACTCGGTGCGGATGAACGAGGGTTCGTAGACGCCGGTCCGGGCCCGAAGACCGGTGACCCGGGTGACGAAGTGGTACGGGGGCGCGGGCAGCCGGACGCGCTTGGTGTAGCCGTCGACGTCCGCGAACTCGGGGCCGAACACGTCCGTGATCCGGCCGGTGGCGAAGGCGAGAAGCTGCTCCTCGTCCCAGATGACATCAGGGGCCTGGGCCTTGGGGACTTGGGGGGCCTGGGCGGTTCGGGGCGCGGCTTCGATGGCGACGGGCGGCGGCGGGCCGCTGGGGAGCACGGGCGGGGGCGCCGCTGGGGCGACGGGTGCTGTGGAGGGCGCGGGCACGAAGGCCTGGTCGAGCAGTGCCTCCGTACGGGCCAGGGTGTTCTCCTGGAGGACGCGCTGCGTCTCCATCACCACCGAGTGCGTGGCCACCATCTGCTGCCGTATCTCCCGTACGAGATCGGCGGCGGCGCTGCTCGGCGACCACCCGGAGGGCGGGACAGGGGCGGGGGGCGGACTCACGGGTGCGGAGGGTGCGAGGGACGTCCGCACCGGCGCCGGAGCGGGTGCGGACGGTTCCGCCCAGGGCAGGAAGGCGATCGGTTCGCCGTCGAAGGTGATGACCTCGATGTCGTCGAGGCTCGGGTCGGCGGGCATCGGGGCGGGTACCTCCAAGTCGGCCGCCGTACGGGCGGGTCGGGCGTCTTTGACGTCAACTGCCGCGTAAGCAGGTTCTGTTGAGCCGCGCACGGCAACCACGCCGACGTGCGCGGGCTCGGGCCGCGCAGGGGTGGCGAGGGCCGCCGGGGCCGCCACCGCCCGGGCAGCGATGCCCGCCGGGATGGGCGCGCCGCCGCCGACCGGCACCCGCAGCCGGTCCGGCCGGGTGGCGGGCGCCGGGTCCGGGCCGAGCAGCGCCGTGAGGTCGACGGGCAGCCCGTGTGCGGCCAGGCGGGCCGCCAGCTGGGCCACGGAACGGGCGGCGGGCACACCGCGCCGGTCGACCGGCATCGCCACGTGCTCGGCGTCACCGAGGGTGTCGTGCACCCACCGGGTGCAGGTGGCGCCCGGACCGACCTCGACGAAGTACCGGAAACCCCTCTCGTACGCGGTGCGCACCAGGCGCGGGAAGTCGATCGTGCCCCGCAGGGTCCGTGCGATCCGCCGGGCCACCTCGGACCGCTCCAGCTCGGTAACGGAGCCGTAGTCGTACGCGCTCAGCAGGTCGAGGCCACCCGGCGAGCCCGTCGGATGGTCGTTGAGTTCGGCGAGGCCGGCCAACTCCCCGTCCACGACCGGGCAGTGCATCACCGAGCCGACCGGGGAGCGCGCCGACGGACAGCCCAGCTCTGCGACCAGGGCCCGGCATTGCACAGGATCGCCCGCGATCACAGCCTCGCGCGGGGTGTTGACATGGGTCAGGAACACCTTGTCGTAGGGGGAGTCGGAGCGGGAGAGCGAGGAGGTGATCCGGTCCGCCGACTCCAGCAGGACGAAACTGCCCCACACCGCCTCGTCCGGCGTGTCCTCCGGCAGCTCCCACAGCTCGCGAACCGTACGGCGGGGCCCGGACAGCCGGTCGCGGAACAGCGGAGTGGCGCTGATCCGGTCGTCGCGCCGGGCCGAGCGCCGCCAGCCGCCGGTGGCGAACAGCATGCTGCTCTCGCCCAGGCTGTAACCGAACGCGCCGTGCGCGCGTACGTCGAGAAGCTCGCGCACCAGGTCGGTGTAGAGGATCGCGAAGGTGGTGCCGGTGGCGAGCATGAACGGGATGTCCTCACCGAGCCGACCCTCCTGGGCCATCAACTCCCGACGGCCAGGGGTGACCTGGCCGCGCGGATAGAGCTGGGACGCGCGGAAGAGCCGGTCCGGGTCGGCGGCCTCGGCCTCGAAGGCGTCGAGCAGGGACGGGAAGGCGCGGAAGAAGTCCTGGCCCAGACCCGGGTACGAGTTGAACGCGCCCGGATAGACCAGGGCCACCTTCCCCTCCGGTCCGATCGGCCGCGGCGCGAAGCAACTCCCCGCCGGGGTCGTCCACTCCTCGCCCTTCGCAGCCGCGCCAGACAGGTCACGCGCCGCCAACTCCAGCTGGGCACGCAGCTGTTCGGTGTCCCGGCCGACCAGGACGACACGCAGCGCGCTGCCCGGCAGGCTCTCGGCGGCGGCCCGGCCCAGCCGGTACGGATCGGCGCCCCCGGCCAGCAGCCCCAGATGCCGGTCCACCTCGGCGAGCAGCCCGTCGAGGTCCGGTGCGCCGAGCGGCAGCAGTGCCGGGCCGCCGGCCTTGCGCCAGTCGCTGCGGGCGACATCGCCCCGGGTGCGGTCGGCGGACAGGACGACATGGGCATGGGCGCCGTCCGAGCCGATGGCGCTGACGGCCGCGTACCGGCGTACGCCCTGCGCGGTGCGCAGCCACGGCCGGGAGGCGCCCGGCACATGGAACGCCGAGGCGGTGAAGTGATCGACCAGTTCCGGCGCGGGTCTGCGCCAGCCGGGCGCGCCGGGGACGTAGGCGTGATGCAGACACAGCACCGCGCGGAGCAGGCCCGCCATCGCGGCGGCGGTCTGTGTGTCGCCGAGCTGGGCCTTGGCGCTGCCCAGCGCGACCGTGCCGGAACCCGCCGGGTACACCTGGGCCAGCGCCGCCAGCTCGGCCGAGTCCTGGCCGGGGGTGCCACCCGCGTGGGCCTCGACATAGCCGACGTCGGCCGGGCCGATTCCGGCGGCGGCCAGCGCCTGCCCGGCGGCCTCGGCGAGCGTGCCGGCGTGCGCCTCCGCCAGGACACCGTCGACGGGCGTCGCATGCCGTACGGCCACGGAGTCGATCCGTGCGTACGCCTGCCGCTCTCCCGCGCCGGGACGCGTGACCACCACTGCGCCCGCGCCCTCGCCGATCCGCCGGCCGCGCTGCCCCTCGCCGAAGCTCAACCCGGCCCCCGACACCGGCTTCTCGCCCCGCAGCAGCAGGTTCTCCGGCGAGGCCGCGAGATCCACCGCGCCGACCAGAACCGCCTCGACACTCTCGTCCAGCAGCAGGAGCTGGGCGATCTGGAGCGCCTCGGCGGTGCCCGCGCCGTCGGACGAGACGGTGAAGGCCGGGCCGGTGAGATTCCACAGGGAGGAGATCCGGCTGGCCATGATGTTGCCGATGTAGCTCAGCACCTCGTTGGCGACGATCGGCTCGTGAACGCCCTCGCGGGCGACGGAGGCGACGGCCGCGAACTGCTCCTCCGTCAGCTCCAGACCGGCGTCGTCGTACGCCCGCCGGAGGAAGTCGCCGAGACCGTAACGGGCCAGGTGCAGATGGGCACTCGGCTCTATCTCCATGGCCACGACCACCGCGATCCGGCGCGGCTCGGGCGCCCTGCGGCCCGCCGGCACCGTCCGCTCGTACCCCGCGTCGCGCAGCGCCTCGTCGGCGACCTTCGACATCAGGGCGTGCTGGAGGTTGTAGTTGCGCAGGTCGGCCGGGGGGATGCGGTGGTCGGCCGGATCAACGTCGATCCGGTCCACGAACCCGCCCTCGGGCAGCGCCGCCCGGTGCAGCCCCGCCCGCTCCAGCGTGCCGCCGCCCGTGTCCTCCAGACCGCGCCAGCGATGCTCGGGCAGTGGCTGGAAGGCGTCGGTGCCGTCGTGCAGGGCGCGTTCGAAGGCGGGCACGTCCGCGAGGGTGCCGAAGTGCGCGCCGAGACCGATGACGTCCAGGGAGGGGGGTACGACGGGTTCCGCGGCCCCGGCTTCCCGGTCGTCGGGCCGCTGGGAGAGGACGACATGGGCGTTCGTGCCGCCGAACCCGAACGCGGACACCGCCGCCCGGCGCGGCCCCGGCCCCCTGTCGGGCCAGTCGCGCCCCGCGCGTACGACGGGCACCTCGCCCGCGCCGGGCGTGCTGAGCGGCCGGTCGATGCCGATCGTCGGCGGGAGATGCCCGTGCCCCATCGCCAGGATCACCTTGAGGAGACTGCTCAGCCCCGCCACGGTCAGCAGATGACCGAGGTTACCCTTCACCGAGCCGAGCGGCGGGACAGCGCCCCGGGTCCCGAACCAGGCGGCGACCGATTGCGCCTCCGTGCCGTCGCCGACGGGCGTCCCGGTGGCGTGGCACTCCAGATAGTCCACCTGCTCGGGCCCGAAACCAGCCTGGGCGTAGGCGAGTTCGTACGCGCTGAGCTGTCCGGCCGGGTTCGGTACGAGGAGGTGGCGGCCGGCTCCGTCGTTCGACAGGCCGACGCCGTCGATCACCGCGTAGACACGGTCGCCGTCCGCCATCGCGTCGGCGAGCCTGCGTACGGCGACCATGCCGGCGCCCTGACCGGTGAGGATGCCGGTGGAGCGGGCGTCGAAGGGCTGGCTGACACCGTTCTGCGGATAAGCGTGCAGGTCGGAGAAGGAGAGGTGGATGAGCGTCGGGTCGGGCGCGCACACCCCGCCCGCCAGCACCAGGTCGGCCTGACCGGTGGCGAGATGGTCGCAGGCCAGCTTCAGCGCGTACAGAGCCGAGGAGCAGGCCGCGTCGAGGGCGTAGCGGGGGCCGCCGAGCCCCAGGGCGGTGGCCGCGAGGCGGGCGGGGGCGCCGCTCACCCGGGCGTCGGCCGGAGACACCGCGGCCAGGTCGAGCAGCGGGCCCGGGGCGGGCGCGGGGTTCCCGGATCTGCGCAGGCCCTCCAGAACGGCTTCGTGGACGAGGGGCAGGCTGATGCGGGCGGAGGCGGGGGTGGGGAAGGAGTAGTCGCCGACCACCAGGCCGGTGCGGGCCAGCAGCTCCGGGCGGTCTGCGTGCCCGCTGTCCCGCAGCGCCTCGCGGGCCACGTGCAGCGACCAGTGGAAGACCCGGTCGAGACCGGCGAGATTCTCGGGGCGGAGGTGGAAACCGTTGGGGTCGAACTCGAAGCCGGTGACGAAACCGCCCCGGACACAGGTGATGGCGTGATCGGGATCGGGGACCTGCTTCATGCCGTCGGCCGGCCGGGGGTCGGCGGGGCCGAAGACCTCGGGACCGCCCTCCGCCCGGCTGTCGACACCGGCGCGGAGGTTGTCCCAGAACGCGCCGGGAGTGTCCGCCCCGGGGAAGAGGCAGGACATACCGACAATCGCGAACTTGCTGCTCATTGAGGCTGTTCCCTCCAGGGTTCCGGGGGACCGGCGGGGGCCGCAGAGGCCCTCCGCCGGGGGACCCCCGGTCCGGTCGTCGGCTCAGCGGCTCGCGAACTTGGCGGCCAGCTGCGGGGTGGACACAAGGGAAACTCCTGTGAACCGGGTCAACACCCGGCCGTCGGGAGCGCACGCCGTCACTGTGAGCGCAGCGGACGTACGATTCCCGTTGCCGTTGCCGTTGCCGTTGCCGTTGCCGTTCGCTGAAGCCGGTTCCGGCTCCACCACGACGACGAAGGGCTCCCCGTCCGGCAGCGCCTCGTACAGATCGACCCGCGCCACCCCCATCGGCAGACTCGCCGTGTCACGGTGCAGCCGCATCCACACCAGCGCGGCCTGGAGCAGCAGATCGGCGGTACCGGGTGCGTACCGACCCGTCCCGAACGCGCCGCCCGCAGGCCGGTGTTCGGCCAACGCGCACTCCAGGACCAGCCGGGCCCCGCCCGACGCCAGCACCCGCCGCAGTCCGCGCAGCGACTCCCCGTGGAAGAGCGTGCCGTCGGCGTAGAACACCTGTGCGTCACTGCCACCGCCCGGCGCGGGCAGCCCGGCCACCCGCGGCGGAACCTCGCCCCCGGCGTCGCCCAGGATCACCCGGGCCGCGTAGTGCGGCCGTACGGTGCCGTCGACGCCGGTCGAACGGATCGCGACATCGGCCTCGGCACCGTCGGGCGTCGGATCGACCGACAGCCGGAAGGGCCCGCCGCCACCGTGACCGCCGCCGTCGGGGGCGCCGTCGAAAACAACGCCCTTGTGGACCGCGAAGTCCCGGACCTGCGTGACCGTGCCGCCGGTCAACCGCTCCACCGCACCCGCGGCCCAGCCGAGGGCAGCGGCGGCGGGCAGCACCGGCGCGTCGCCGATCACATGGTCCGCGACGAGCGGATCGGTGACGAGGCCGGCGAGATCCCGTTCCAGGACGGCCGGTGACGTGGGCGCGACGGGTTCGCGCGCCGACAGGGGAGTGGTCGGCCCGAGAATTGTGACGACGTCACCGGCCCGCTCCGGGGTGAACTGGTCGGTGAACATCAGGGTCCCGGTCCCCACCGGGATCAGCGCGACACCCCTCTCCTGGAACACCGCCTTGATCTGCGGCGACACCATTCCGCTGTCCCAGGCACCCCAGTTGAGGGCGGTCACATGCGCCTGAGGGTGACTGCGCCGGAAGGCGGCGGCCCAGGCGTTGAGCACCTCGTTGGCCATCGCGTAGTCCGACTGCCCCCGGTTGCCGAAGAACCCGGCGACCGAGGAGAACAGCACCACGTGCCGCAACCGCTCGGCGGGCAGCGCGGCCACCACCGAGCGCAGTCCGCCCAGCTTGACCGAGAAGACCCGGTCGATCTCGGCCGCCTTCTTCGCGGAGATCAGCTGGTCCGCGAGCACACCGGCCCCGTGGACGAGACCAGTGATCCGCTCCCGGTACGGGGCCAGCGCGGCGGCGGTCGCGGCGGCGTCGGCGATGTCCACCGCCAGGTACTCGACCTCGCTGCCCGCAGCGCGGATCTCGGCGAGCGTCGAACGCACCTCGCGCTCACCGATTACGGCCTGGTACAGCTGCTCCACCCGCTTCGGCGTCGGCTTCTCGCCCGCCTGCCTCAGCTGGTCCACGGCCGCAGCCTTCAGCGCCGCGGCATCGGCCAGCCCACGCGCCCACCCGGGCTCCTCCCCGAGCGCCGTGCGGCCGAGCAGCAGCAGGCCGGGCCGGTGCGCGGCGGCCAGGGCCACCGTGCACCGGGCGGTGATCCCGCGCCCGCCGCCGGTCACGACGAGCAGGTCGTCGGGGGTGAGGGTGGGCGCCGACCCGGGTGGGCGCGTTCCCCCGGCAGGAGTGGGGCCCGGGGCGAGGCCGAGGGTGAGGGCGACCCGGCGGGCACCGTCGCGGCCCACCTGGACCGGGCCGGATGCGGCGTCGTACACCTCCTCCAAAACCAGTTCCGCCGCGTCCGCCGTACCCAGGGCAGGGGCGAGATCGACGGCCCGGCAGAACAGCTCGGGCGCCTCCACGGCCAGCGTCTTGACCAGACCGCCGACCCCGCCGGCCGGCACGGCGTCCTCGTTCACCCCGCCCAGCCCGAAGGCTCCGTCAAGCCGGGTGACGGTGACGAACGCGGCCCGGTGACCGCCCTCGGCGGCCTCGGAGAGCGGGCCGACCGCGTGCTTGGCGATGAGCAGGGCATGGGCCAGCCTGCGAACGCCCTCGGCCCAGGGCAGCTCGTCGGCGGCCGCGAACCCGAGTACGAGATGCACTCGCTCGCCGTCCAACTCCGCGAACCGGCCGGCGAGTTCGCCTGCACCCCAACCGGTCAGGGGCAGGTCCGAAGCCCCGGTGATCCGCTGGGCGACACCGGGCAGCCGCAGAACGCGCACCCGCCAGCCGGTCGCGACGAGCCGAGCCGCCGCAGCCTCGGCGACCTCACTGCCGTCGTCGACGACGACGGCGGAGGCGCCCAGCGGATAGGCGTCGACCAGCCGGTCCGGCGTCGGCAACTCGGCGAGCGACGCCTGCCCACGGCCGAGCGCGGCCGGCACGGTGACGGGCGCCGCCTCGGCCATCGGCTGCCGGGCCGGCGGGTCCACGGCAGGGACCGGGATATCAACCGGATTGGACGGGGCGCCGGACAGTCCGGCGACGAAGCCCACGATGTCACCCAACGTCCGCAGTTCCGCCAGCTGTTCGGGTCCGACGGGGGTGGGGCTCGGGAACTGTTCCTGGAGGACGCCCATGATTTCGACGCGTTTGATGGAGTCGATGCCGAGGTC
>NZ_JAVFVX010000003.1:31659-82545 GCF_033441795.1 Streptomyces sp. ADMS
GGAGTTCGGCGAGTTGTTCGGGTCCGACGGGGGTGGGGCTGGGGAAGCGTTCCTGCAGGACGCCCATGATCTCGACACGCTTGATGGAGTCGATGCCCAAGTCAGCCTCCACGTCCATGCCGAGGTCGAGCATCTCGGCCGGGTAGCCGGTCTTCTGCGACACCACGTCGAGGAGCGCCGCCTGAACGTCGTCCGCCGTGACATCGGCCGACGGAGGCCCGGATACCTCGGGGGCCGCGGCGGGCGCGGGGACAGCGGCAGCAGCGGGAGCGACCGGCGGCGCGAGGGCTGCTGCGACGGGAGCCGCCGGCGGAACAGCAGACGCCGCGACCGAAACCGGAGCCACGGGAGCAGCCGGCGTCAGCGTGCCGATCTCCATCGACGCCAGGTCCCGCAGGATCTCGTTGGCCCGCAGATGCGTACGCCCGATGGCCAGCCCGTGTTCCTTCACGGTGGCCACTCCGGAGATCACCGCATCGATCCTGCCCTGTTCGTCGGCCCGTTCCAGGATGCCCATCAGGCGCTGGGCGCTGTTCAGCTGGCCGTTGAGATAGTCGTCGTGCAGGGCCAGATGGTCGGCGATCAGTCCGGAGAGCCTGTCGGTGCCCGGGGCGGGTGTTCGGTCGTGTTCTTCCACGGGTTGGCTCTCCATGATGTGGGCGGCGGGGACAGGCGGCGCGGCAGGCGCCGGCGGGTGGGCGACCGGCCGTACGGCAACCGTGTTCGCGGCGGACACGGGCGCGGGCTCGGGACCGGGCGAGGAAAGCGGCGGCGTGGCTGGGACGCCCACGGCCGCGGCACTCGCCACGGGCACGGATTCCCGGACGGCGCGCGCGGCCGCGGCGCCTGCGGCCACGTCCCCGCCCGCCACCCGGTAGCCGTTCTCAAGCGCCTCCCGGTACGCGTCCCGGCGGGACTGCGGCACATGGTTGATGCCGTTGAGCGGCACGGTCATGCCCTTCACCGGCTCGACGGCCACAGGCTCGGACACATAGCGGTCGGTGGTGGCCAACGGCAGCCCCAGTACGACGAGTTGGGCGATCGCCCGCTTCAACGCCATGTCGGCGTCGCCGCCGCTGCCCGGGTCGAGCTGGACCGCGAAGTGCTCGCGCTCGCCGAGGATGCGACGGACCAGCTGGGTCAGTACCCCCTTGGGGCCGAACTCGACGAACGTACGGAAACCGGCCGCGTACATCTCCTCGACCCGGTCGGCGAACCGGACCGGCTTGACGAGCTGGTCCACCAGCGTCCGCCGGTTGGCTTCGAGGTCCGGACCGTAGGCGGCCTCAGGGGAGTTGGCGAAGACCGGGCGGCGCGGTTCGAGGATGCTCGCGTCGGCGACGCGGCGGCCGAAGGCGTCCACGGCGTGGGCGACGAACGGTGTGTGGAAGGCTGCCGACACCGGCAGCCGCAGCGCTCGTACGCCGGCCGCGCCCGCCGCCTCCACCAGCCGCTCCACGGCGTCGGTGGCGCCGCCGATCACCACCTGGTCCGGCGCGTTGCGGTTGCAGAGGATCAGCCCGGGATGGGCGGCGAGGAGTTGCTCCACCTGCCCGGCGGAGGCGGTCACCGCGGCCATCGCCCCGGGGTCGAAGCCGGCCTCGGCGGGCGGTGCCATCGCGGCGCCCCGCGCCCGGGCCAGCGTGAAGTACGTGTCGTCGTCGAGCGCGCCCGCCGCCCACAGCGCCGCCAGTTCACCGAAGCTGTGGCCGAGGAACCCGTCGGCGTCGAAGCCCAGTTCGGCCAGATACCGGAAGTGGCCGGCGGCCAGCGCGCCGATGGCAGGCTGGGCGTACTCCGTGCGGCGCAGCGCGCTCTCCTGGGCCGTACGCGTCGCCTCGTCGAAGGCGGGCGGCGGGAACGCTACCCGGGACAAGGGGAGTTCGTGGTCCCCGAAGGCCGCGTTGGCCCGGTCGAAGGCGGCCCGCAGTGGGGGCAGCGCCAGGACCGCGGTCCGGCCGGGGGAGACGTACTGGCTGCCCTGCCCCGCGAAGAGCGCGGCCACCTTTCCGGTGGGGGCGGCGGACCGGCGGAAGTAGATCCCCCTGGGATGCGCCCAGGCGTCGGCCTCGCCCCTTGCCCGCAGTTCGGCCGCCGCGAGGGCGCGCAGCTCGGCGAGTTCCTCCTCGGTCCGGGCGACCAGGGCGAGCCGCGGATGGTTGGCCGGGGCCGGTCCCGGTCTTGACTCCGCGCCCTCGTCAAGCGCCCGTATCAGACTGTTCATGTCAGGTTCATGCCATGCATGGACTCGGCTGACCGGGAACATCACCCGCAGGTCGTCACCGTCTCCGTGCTCCTCCAGCACCAGATGGAAGTTGGTGCCGCCGAACCCGAACGAGGAGACCCCCGCCCGGCGTTGCTCCCGGCGCGGGTCACGGATCCACGGGCGGGTCTGGGTGCTGACGTAGAACGGGCTCTCGGGCCAGTCGAGCGCCGGGTTCGGGGTGTCCACGTTGATGGTGGGCGGCAGCAGCCTGTGGTGCAGGGCGAGCGCCAGCTTGATCATGCCGGCCGCGCCGGCCGCCGCCTTGGTGTGGCCGATCTGCGACTTCACACTGCCGACCGCCGCGAACTGCCGCTCCTCGGTGTGCTCCGACACCACCGCCGACAGCGCCGACAGTTCGGTCGCCTCACCGACCGCCGTACCCGTGCCGTGCGCCTCGAACAGCTCGACCGAGGCCGGGGAACAGTCCGCGTCCTCGTACGCGCGGCGCAGGGCGGCCATCTGGCCCTCCTTGCGCGGGGCGTAGATGGACTTGAACCGGCCGTCGCTCGACGAACCGATGCCACGGATCACCGCGTAGATCCGGTTGCCGTCCCGCTCGGCGTCCGAGAGCCGGCGCAGCGCCAGCATGCCGATGCCCTCGCCGATGAGGGTGCCGTCCGCGTTCTCGTCGAACGGGCGGATGCTCCCCGCCTTGGAGAAAGCGGGCGTCTTGCTGAAGCACAGGTACATGAAGATGGTGTTCTCGGCGTCGCAGCCGCCCACCAGCATCATGTCCGAGCGCCGCTCCAGCAGTTCACTGACCGCGGCCTTCACCGCCCCCAGCGAACTGGCGCAGGCAGCGTCGACGGTCATGTTGGTGCCGCCGAGGTCGAGCCGGTTGGCGATCCGGCCGGCCACGACGTTGCCCAGCATGCCGGGGAAGGAGTTCTCCTCCCAGGGCGCGAAAGCCAGCTTGAACTTCTCCGCGATTTCATCGGCGTCCCGGTCCGAAAGGCCGCAACTGCGCACGACCTCTTTGATGACGGGCGTCTGGAGCCGGGCCGACAGCGGCTGGGTCAGCTGGTTGGCGCCGGTCACGCCGAGCACGACCCCGGTCCGTGAAGCGTCGTACCACTGCTGGTCGGAGCCCGCGTCCCGGAGCAGATCGCGGGCCACGACCAGGCTCAGCAGCTGGAGCACGTCGGTGACTTCGAGGGTGTTGGGCGGCAGCCCGAACTCCAGCGGGTTGAAGGGGACGGCCGGGATGAAGCCACCCCGCCTCGAGTACGTCTTGTCGGGCGCGGACGGGTCGGAGTCGTAGTGCTCGGCCACACGCCAGTGGGTCTCGGGTACGTCCTCGATGCAGTCGGCGGCGGAGACCACGTTGTCCCAGAAGGCGCGCAGATCACGCGACTTGGGGTACAACGCGGACAGTCCGACGATCGCGATGGGGTCCCGGGCCAGCCGGCGGTCGAGTTCGGAAGGGTGCGAAGCGTTCACGGGAGGCTCTCTTGGTCGGACGGCGGGGGACGCTCGCCCCGCAGCGGTTCGGAGGAACGGCACATGACGCACGAGAGAAGAAAACGAAACGGACAGGCGGAAGGAAGAGGTGGAAGAGGTGGAAGAGGGAGGGAGAGTACCGGTCAGGACGCCTGGAGCAGCGGTGCGATCACGCTGAGCGAGTCCGGACGGGCGAGCATCGTGTAGTGGTCGCCGGGACAGCGGTACGTGGTGAGGCCGTGCGGGGCCAGCGGGCGCCAGCCGAGTGTCGGGTCGGCCGGGACCAGGCTGCGTTCGGCCTGTACCAGCACCAGGGGAAGCGGTGCGGAGCCGGCGCGGTGCGGCGCCGTCAGACGGTTGTTGCGCAGCAGACCGTCGACGTAGGTGTCGTAGAGCTTGCGCAGACCCGGCAGCGGGGTGCCGGGCAGCAGCGCCCCGGCGGCGGTCGCGGCGTCGAGGACGGCGGTCAGCCCCTCGTCGGTCCCGCACCCGGCCAGCCGGTCCATGTCCAGTGGTACCGGACGGCCCCGCTTGGCGCCCAGGTACATGGCGAACCAGCTGAGCAGCAGATCCGGCCGCAGGGCGTCGTCGGGCTGCTTGTACTCCTCGACGGGGGCGATGCTGTCGAGGAGAACCAGACGCCCGGGCCGCCGTCCGGCGGGCATCAGCCGGGTTGCCGCCAGGGCGAGCACCCCGCCGAAGGACCAGCCGGCCAGGCTCCAACTCCCCTCTGGGGCAGAGCCGTTGTTCTGCCAGGTCCGCTCCAGCGCGGCCAGCAGCAGGGCGGCCAGATCCTCCACGGTGGTCGCGGCCCGGCCTCCGGTCAGCGCCGCGTCCGCGTACTCGGGGACCGCGCCCAGGTCGAGCACGGTGAGTCCGGTGCCGTCCGGCAGTGCGCCCGCGAGGCCCTCGTACACCTGGACCGCGAGGGCGCCGGGATGGACGACGTACACTGTGGGACCGCCGGGCGCGGCGCCGCGGAAGATGCGGGCGACCGGCGGCGGACCCTTACGCGGTGGCCGCACGACGGCCGCACTCCTCGGCTATGTACGCCGCCAGGTCCTTGACCGTGGGGTGGTACCAGAGGGTCGTCGTGCTCAGCTCGAAACCGAGCCAGTTCTCCATCTCGCCCGCGAGGATCAGAGCCTCGGTCGAGTCGAGGTCGAGTTCGTCGAAGTACACCTCGGGCGAGACCTCGCCCGTCGTCACACCCATCCGGTGGGCGATCTTCTCGATCAGCCAGTCCTGGGCCTCACGAGCGGTCACTACGGCCATGATGCGTCGTCCTTCCCTGCGGCGCTCCCGGCGGGGACCCGGGGCGCGAGTGGATGGTGAACGCTTCCGACTGAAAGGGCCCTTGGGCCCGATTCGGGAGCGCACTGTTCCGACCCGGTGTCAATCGGCGGACCGGTACGGAAACGGTCGAGATAGGCGGCAGCGGTTTTGGTGACTTACTTCACCGGGAGACAGGTGGGGTAGGAATCCGGTCTTCTGGTCCGGACATGCGGCTTCACATGAAAGGAGCTGCGTTCGGGAGTGGCCGCCCGAAGCATGCAGGCCACAGTCTTGCCAGCTCACTGAATCTTGGACAACCACTCTTCCGGAGAGTGGAAAGAAATCGTGGTTTACGGGCGTAGGACGCGAGCGAAATATGTTACCGGTGAGTGAACTCCTGGCCGGGAGGCTTCGGGTTCGACGCTAATTCTGTGGATCGACGCCGCGCCGGAATGTGCCGGGTGTCATATTCACCCGTCGCGCGAAGAACTTGCCGAAGTTGGTGACTTCGGTGAACCCGAGCTGGCGGGCGATGGTGCCGACGGGGAGATCCGTGTGAACCAGCAGACGCTTCGCCTCCAGGGCGACGCGGGCGTCGATCAGGTCCTTGGTGGAGGTGCCGGCGACGATGCGGCAGGCCCGGGACAGGGTGCGGGGCGTGCAGTTGAGCGCGGCGGCGTAGTCCTCGACCAGCCGGGTCGTGCGGTAGGAGCCCTCCAACTCGCGCCGGAAGCGCACAAACAGTTCGCCGTTCTCGCCGGAGGGGGTGTCGCTTCGCGCCGGGTCCCTGTCGTGACCGCGGCACATCTGGTCGATGTGCAGCAGGGTGACCGCCAGCAGATGCTTGAGGATGTCCTCTCCGAGGCCCTGGTCGGGCCGCTCGAACTCCTCCTGCATCAGGTCCAGCACCCGTCCGAAGGTATCCAGGTCGTCGTCGCAGAGCTGCCAGTGGCAGGGGCGCAGGACGTCGTCGAGCATCTCCATGTGGGCGCGGAGCCGCAACGGGAACGTCTCGGTGAACATGACGAGGCGGGCTTCCATGTCCGACGCGACTGCGAACTGGATCACCTGGTTCGGCCGGATCCACAGCAGGGAACCCGCCCGGCACGGGTAGCGCACGGAGTCGATGGTGAAGTCTCCGGTACCCTCCCCGACCAGCATGAGCTGGTGGAAGGCGAGCCGGTGGGGGACGGTGGTGGAGTTCAGGCAGAGCTTCATGCGCACCTCGCTGAGCGAGGTCATCGCCAGGCCGATGCCGGGTCTGAGGGTGGGGGTGTACGGGACCACGGGGATCGGTAACGTAGCGAAATCGACCATGAGCGTTCCGGAATCGACCTTTCTCGTGCTTCTTCAAAAATAAATGATAGGCGTGGCCGCCCGTAGCCAGATCACTTCTGGCACATGCACGAGTAACCGTCCCCACATGATGTGCAGGTGAAGGGAAGTAGACGGGATGACCACCCACCCCGGCGCCCCCGAGCGCTCGGTTGTCGACCGGACGCTCAGCATCCTCGGCGTCTTCGACCGCGACAACCGCACCCTGACGCTGAGCGACATCAGCCGGCGCTCCGGTCTTCCGGTCGCCACGGTCCATCGCATCGTCAGCAAGCTCCATGGCTGGGGCGCACTGGAACGGAGAGAGGAAGGCGGATACAGCATCGGCCTGAGGCTGTGGGAGACGGCGACGCTGGCCCCCCGCTACTCGGGCCTGGCCGAGGCCGCGCAGCCCCACCTCGTGGAACTCCACGGCCAGTCCGGCGGCGCGGCGGTCCTCGCCCTGCGCGACGGAACGGAGAGTGTCTGCCTGTCCTTCCTCTCCAACGACCGCGGTCTTACAGCGTATTGGGGCGACCCCGGCTGCCGGCTCCCGTTGCACGTCACCGCGGCGGGTCTGGTCCTGCTGGCGAACGCGGGCATCGTTCTGCAGGACGAGATCTGTGCCGGCCCGCTGCGCGCATACACCGCGGCCACCATCACCAACGCCACCACCCTGCGGAACTCGCTGAACAAAATAAGACACGAGGGGTACGCGATGGTCTGCGGCACCCTGCGCGAGGGCCGTGGAGCGATCGCGGCCCCGGTGCGCAACGCACGCGGCACGGTGGTGGCGTCGGTGGGCGTCGTGGGCCCACTGGAGATGCTCCAGCCGTCCCGACTGGCGCCGCTGGTGCTGGCCACGGCCGAGGCGGTCTCCCAGCACGACCGCACGGAGGGCTGGCGGATGGCCGGGGTGGGCGCTTAGAACCTGCCCCGGCCCACGAACGCCGTCCCGCCCGGCCGCCGCGTCGACGCGATCCGCCGATGGGCACGCGGCCGTTCCAACTCCGTTACTGGGGGCAGAGGTTCCTCCCGCAGGGGTGGAGCATGTCGCGCAGCTGGGACAGGCCGGCGGGGGCGGCCCGGCAGCCAGAAGTGGAGGTGTGCGCCACCGTCGCCCCACCGGTTGAGCGCACCCGTGCGACGCCGTCCACGGCGAGGGCGGCCCGTTCGGCGCGCTGCGAGCAGCGGACCCAGCACGGCCGACCGGGAACGGGAAGCTCGGACCCGGGGCGCGGGGAACCGCGCGACAGGCCCTCACCGGCCCGCAGCGCACGAGCCGCATGCCCAGTGGAGTACGTACGCACTGTCGCCGCGCCCGCCGGATACTGGCACGCTCACAGGCGAGACCGACACGACGCACCCACGAACGGAGCGTGTATGAGGACGGACCGTGCCACGAACGGCGAAGTACAGCCGACAGCCCGCGAGTTGGGATCGGCGAACACCGCCGCAGTGGAGGTGGGGCCCGTCGCCGGGCACATCGGCGCCGAGATCTCGGGCGTCGACCTGACCGAGCCCCTGGACGACGCCGTGGTCGCCGCGATCAGGGCGGCCGTCCTGCGCTGGAAGGTGGTGTTCTTCCGCGGCCAGCGGCTGGACCACGCCGCACACATCGCGTTCGCGCGCAGGTTCGGCGAGCCGGTCGTCCTCGGCCGGCGCGGCGGCGCCTCACCATCCGGCTTCCCCGGGATCGAGACGACCGCCGACCGGCTTGAGCTGGGCGGACGCTACGGCATGGAGCACGCCGAGTGGCTGGAGCGGCGCCGCCACTCGCTGCTGCGCGGCTGGCACTGCGACCACGGGGCCCGTATCGACCCGCCCGCCGCGACCATCCTGCGTGCCGAGACCGTACCGCCGTACGGCGGCGACACGACCTGGTCCAACCTGGCTGCCGCGTACGCCGGACTCTCCGCCCCCGTACGGGAGTTCGTGGACGGCCTCAGGGCCGAGCACCGGCTCGGCGTCGGCTACCGGTCGCGGCCCGGCGACGACGCCTACCTCCGGCATCTGCTGGACCACCAGGTCGCCTCGGTGCACCCGCTGGTGCGGGTCCACCCGGAGACGGGGGAGCGGGTGCTGTTCGTCAACGGCTACTACCTGGAGCAGATCGTGGACGTCTCCCGGGCGGAGAGCCGACTGCTTCTGGAGATGCTCCTCGAACAGGCCACCAGGCCCGAGTACACGGTCCGTTTCCGCTGGGAGCCCGGCAGCGTCGCCTTCTGGGACAACCGGGCCACCATCCACCTCGCCCCCAGCGACAACGCCCACCTCGGCCACCCCCGGGTCATGCACCGCGTGATGCTGACCGGCGACATCCCGGCCGGTGTGGACGGCAGGCCGTCGGAGCCGGTCACCGGTACCGAACCCGGGCGGTGGTGAGGTCGCTTCAGCCGGTGGCCGGCCCATCGCGGAACCGAGGCGGGTCGCGATGTCCGTGAGGATCTGGACGTAACCCTCATGGAGAAAGCCCGGTCGGCGCAGCGGTTGTGAGGGGGACGGCACGGACTCCTGCAACGATCGTCGTACGGACGATCACGCCTCGCCGATGGTGCCGGCCGGCCGGATCAGCGGGATGACGACCTCGTCCTCGACCGGCGGATCCAGCTCCTGCCTGAGATTGCCGGTCGCGGAGAAACAGCGCAGCCGGACCGACTCCGGGGACACGTCGAGCCGCAGGAAGCTCTTGAAGAACGGCGGGGTGTACGTCGCCGAACCGGGCGAGAACAGCTGCGTGTACGCCTTCCGGACCGGGAGCCGCAGGCGCCGGGCGCGGTCGGGACGGCGGGCCGTGCCCAACAGGCCGGCGACCAACCGGATGCGCCGGGTGAGCCGCACGGGTTCGCCCGGGGCGCGTGTCGGCCGGATGCCCAGGCGCTCGGCGGTCACGGCCGCGGCCTCGGCCTCGGAGAGGGTGAAGAAGCGGCGCAGATGCAGCCGGCTGCCGTAGACCCTGCTGTAGAAGGCCAGGGAGTCGCCGCGCAGCGGATAGCAGCGGAAGTCGTCCTCGGTGACGTCGGCGACCGAGACGCGCTTGATGGTGTGGGTGGCGTGCGTGAACGCGCCGCCGCCGCCCGAGACCACATACTGAACGGTGCGGCCGTTCACCCCCACCGGATAGCGCTGGTAGTTGTGGATGTCGCCGCCTATCGCGGCCACGAAGTTCCGCTCGGGATCGCGGACGAGGTCGTCGACCGTGCCGCCGCCTTCGATCGGGCAGGGGTGGTGCTCGCCGTCCACGTACAGGGGCGACCCGGTGATGAGGATTTTCGGGACCGGTCCGGCGGACACCTGATCGAGCCAGCGGCCCTGCTCGGCGTCGAGCGTGCCCAGCAGACCGGTGTCGATGCCTATGACGCGCACTGGTCCGGCGTCGATCGCCCAGTACGGGCCGGGCTGGACGGCCTGTTGGGCGGGGGCCGACCGCAACTTGCCTGTCTGGGTGAGGCGTTGCTCGTCGACGGCGCTCGGCCTGTGCCACAGGAGCGAGCGCAGCCAGGCGCGGGTGAGCGGGCGGGGCGGGGGGTCCGCCGGGAGGGGCGGGGCGTCGCAGAACACGCGCATGAACCCGTTCAGGTCCTCGTACCAGTCGTGGTTGCCCGGTATCGCGTAGATGGGCGCCGGGTAGTCCTGGTAGGGACGGAAGAACTTGGTGCCGTAGTCGTCGGTCGCCCCGACCGGGTAGATCACGTCACTGGCGACCACGGTGAACGCCGTGTCATGACCGACCTTCAGCAGGCCCGGCACGACGGCGTATTGGGGTGCGTCGCCCTCGCCGGTGTCGCCGATGACCAGGAAGGAGAAACGGTCCGCGTCGGTACGCCGGACCACCTTGTCGGCGGGCGCGCCCGCGGCCGTCCGCTGCTCGGACCAGCGGCTCCGGGTGCGGCCCGTGGGGTCCCCGAACCACGAGGCCAGCACGCCGTTGCGGGCGGGCCACAGTGTCCGGGGATCGAGCCAGGAGAGTTTCTCGACCTGGCGTGGCATCAACTCCCGGTAGGCGCCCGGTTCTTCGGGGCCCCAGCCTGCGCCCTCGGCCGTGTCGCGGGACGAGTGCGCCCGTGAAGAGTCAACCATCGGGGCACCGTACCAATGTCCTACAGGCGAAGATCCGTCCGGGTCGGGGTCCGCTGCCAGCTGGGGGAAGGCTGTCCCGTGTCCTGCTGTGCCGACTGCCTCGGTAGCGGCATCTGTTGCGCGGGCTGCTGCCGGGCGGCCCTGCCGCCCCACTCCCCGTCGCCCAGGACCAGCAGCGGGTCGAACATCACCACGACCGCGGCCAGCAGCAGGAAGATGACCGGGCCGATCAGCATCGGCAGCAGCAGCGAGGTCGGTGAGTCGCCGGTCCAGGTGGTGACGGCCGAGTCGTGCAGATGCACGCTGACGGCGGCCATGCCCGTGTAGTGCATACCGCTGACGGCCACACCCATCACCAGGCTGGCCCCGAGGCTGGTCACAAAGCCCCGGATGGAGACGGCAGCCCACAGCGCGGCGGTCGCGGCGACGATGGCGATCACCACGGAGAGCGCCACGGTCACCGTGTCGTAGAGGATCTCGCCGTTCAGATGGAGCGCCGCCATGCCGAGGTAGTGCATCACGGCGACACCGAGACCGGTGACGGTTCCCGCGACGGAGAGCGCGGCGGGCGTGGCGCCGCGATATCCGACGACGAACACGCCGATACCGACGACGACAATCGCGACGACGAGGCTGGTGACGGTCAGCCCGACGTCGTACCGGACCGCGGTCTCCTCGACCTGGAACCCGATCATCGCGATGAAATGCATGGTCCAGATTCCGCACCCGATGGCCGCCGCTCCCAGCGCCAGCCAACCCGGCTTCCAGGAATCCTGGTTGAGCAGTGTTCTGACCACGCAGCGTAGGCCCAGAGCGCCCCCGAGGCAGGCCATGACGTAGGCGGCCACCGGGGTGACGAATCCATAACTGAATCCGTCAATTGTTCCTTGCATATGCCAATTCCCCCCGAGGTGCAACCTGTTGAGGGGGGAAATTCTCGCGTCAGGCGCGAGTAAAGCAAGCAGTTACCGCGAGTACCCGGTCAATTTTCTTTGACTGAAG
Source organism: Streptomyces sp. ADMS (assembly GCF_033441795.1). Classification (NCBI taxonomy): domain Bacteria; kingdom Bacillati; phylum Actinomycetota; class Actinomycetes; order Kitasatosporales; family Streptomycetaceae; genus Streptomyces; species Streptomyces sp. ADMS. The sequence continues at coordinate 43,037 of NZ_JAVFVX010000003.1, forward strand.
GTCAAGATCGGGCGATAAGGGATGAGACTCGGCCGGAATCCCTGGTTCCGTTGGTGGTGCTGCCGCCCGGCCGGTCGATCGCTATGCTGCGCGGCAATGCGTTCAAACGAACATTCCGGTGCACGGGTACGCAGGTGTCCGGACGTGAGGGAGCGAACGGTATGCGCGAGCCGGTCGAACTGAGGCGGCAGCGGATTCTGGCCGCCGTGCAGGCGCGCGGAACGGCCCGGGTGACGGATCTCGCCACCGAGCTGGAGGTCTCGGTGGTCACCGTCCGCCGGGACGTGGAGGAACTCGCCCGCGAGGGCAGGCTCCGGCGTGGCCACGGCGTCGCCCGCTCCGCGCTACCCGTGGCGGACGCCCAGCCCGAGCGCGTCGGAGCGTCGGGGGGCGGTGACACCGTCGTCCTGGTCGTACCCGCCCGCCACTCCTACCTCTACGAGACCCTGCACGGCGCCCGGCCCGTCCTGGAAGAGGCCGGCGTACGCATCGCCCTGCACATCGCCCCCCAGGTCCCCGGCGCCGAACAACCCTTGGTGGAAAGGGCGCTGACGGACGGCGCCCGGGGGGTACTGATCGCCCCCCGCTGGCGCACCCTCGCCAGTGAGGAGGCCGACGCGCAGTGGCTGTGCGGGCTGGGTGTGCCAACCGTCCTGATGGAGCGCAGGCCGCGCCCCGGCAGCGCGCTGCACGCCCTGGACTCCGTCTGCTCCGACCACTGGTACGGCGCCCATCTCGCCGTGGAACACCTGGTCGCCCTCGGTCACCGCAGAATCGTCTTCGCCACCCGCGACGACAGCCCCACCGCACGGGCCCTGCGCGCTGCCCTCGCCGGGATCGCCGGGGCCCGTCCGGAACTCGACGCGTGGACGCTGACGCTCAGTTCCCCCGACGCGGGCCCCGACCGCGCGGTGGGCGCGGACCGTCCGGCTGTGCACCTGCCCGGTGTCCTGCGCGAACTGGAGGCCACGGCGTGCGTGCTGCACGGCGACGTGGACGCCCTGATGCTGGTCCAGGACCTGGCGGCACACGGCGTCCGGGTGCCGGAGGACTGCTCGGTCGTCGCCTACGACGATGTCGTGGCGGCCCTCGGTGTTATCCCCCTCACCGCCGTGTCCCCGCCCAAGGGTGAGGTCGGCCGGGCCGCCGCCGAGCTGCTCCTGCACCGGCTGGGGGACCCGCGGGGGAGCGGGGCGGCACCGGCGCGGCGGGTGGAACTGCTGCCGGAGCTGAAGGTGCGCGGGTCGACGCGGGAACCCGGTTCCCCGGCGTCGGCACACAGCATGGAATGAGCGTGTGACTGTTTTGTTTTCTTCTGATCGATCTATTGACCGTTTCCGGTGAGGCGATCAGGATTCCCGTATCTCGAACAGGACATATATCGGCTCGTCACACCGGAGTTCCCGACCAGCAAGGAGTAACCGACCTCGTATGACCGCGTCCTCGCCGGGCCCCGGCTTCCGCCCCCGGGCCGCCCTCGCCATGTCCCCGGACGCCGCCGCCGCCGTCCTCGACCCCGCCTCGCTGGCCGCCCTCGGCGCCGTCTGCGACCTCGCCCCACTGCCCGTACTGGACGACTTCCGCACGGACCGCGCCCGCGGGATCCTCGCCGACGTCGACCTTCTGGTCACCGGCTGGGGCTGCCCCGTACTGGACGCCGACGCCCTCGCGGCGGCGCCCCGGCTGCGGGCCGTCGTGCACACGGCGGGCAGCGTCCGCCCGCATGTCACCGACGCCTGCTGGGAGCGCGGCATCGAAGTGTCGTCCGCAGCCGCCGCGAACGCCCTGCCGGTCGCCGAGTACACCCTCGCCATGATCCTGCTCACCGGCAAGCAGGTCCTGGAACGGGCCCACGCCTACGCCGCCACCCACACCCGCGACAACTGGCTGCGCACCTCCCGGACGATCGGCAACTACCGCCGGACCGTCGGCATCGTCTCCGCCTCCCTGATAGGCCGCCGTGTCATCGACCTACTGCGCCCCCACGACTTCGACATCCTCCTGTACGACCCCTGCGTCACCGATGCCGATGTAGCGGAACTCGGCGTGGAACGCGTCGAGTTGGACGCGCTGTTCGCCCGCTCCGAGACGGTCAGCCTGCACACCCCGCTGCTGCCCACCACCCGGGGCCTGGTGAGCCGTGCGCTGCTCGACGCCATGCGTCCGGGCGCCGTGTTCATCAACACCGCCCGGGGAGGCGTCGTCGACCAGGACGCCCTCACCGACGCTGTCCGGGAACGCCGCATCCGCGCCGTGCTCGACGTCACCGACCCCGAAGTCCTGCCTCCCGAGCACCCGTTGTGGAACTGCCCCGACGCTCTCCTCACTCCCCACCTCGCAGGCTCCCAGGGCAACGAGTGGCGCCGCCTGGCCGACCTCGCCGTCGCCGAGACGGAACACTGGGCAGCCGGCGCGGGATTCCGCCATCCCGTACGACGCGAAAGGCTGGCCTTCCTCGCATGAGCAGCACGACCCGCCTCAGCAGCAGGGGCATCCCCTTCGAATTCCCGCCCGAGGACCGCGAGTCGAGCCCGCACACGGGGTACACGCGGGCCCACTGGGAGGCCGTGGCGGACGGGCTGCTGGCTGCCGCGTGGCGCTGGAGCACCCCCGGCAGCGCCCTGCTCGACCTGCCCGGCGCACCCTCGCGCTCGGGTGCGCGCTCCGACGGCCTCGAAGGCTACGCCCGGACCTTCCTCGCCGCCGCATTCCGCGTCGCGGGCGCCGGCGGCGACGACCCGCACGGCTGGCTCGGCCGGTACGCCCAGGGGCTCGCGGCGGGCACGCGCACCCCCGGCCGCGCGGACACCGAGTCGTGGCCGCTCATCCTCGACCACGACGTTCAGGGCCAGCCGATGGTCGAGTCGGCCTCCGTGGCCCTCGGCCTCAGGCTTACGGCGCCCTGGCTGTGGAAACGGCTCGACTCCGCCGTACAGGACCGGGCGGAGGAATGGCTGCGGGGTTCGCTGCGGCATTCGCCCGCCCCGAACAACTGGTACCTCTTCCCCTGCACGGTCGCCGGTTTCCTGGAGTCCGTGGGGCGCGGCGACGCGGAGACGGCCGGGGCGCGTGAGCGAGCCCTGGAGCTGATGGAGACCTGGTACCGGGGCGACGGCTGGTACGCCGACGGAGACGGCCGGGCCTTCGACCACTACAACGGCTGGGCCCTGCACCTGTACCCGGTCCTCGACGCCCACCTCGGCGACGACCAGGAGATGTCCGCCCGCTACGGACCGCGCCTGCGCGAACACCTCGACGGCTTCGCGCTCATGTTCGGCGGAGACGGTGCGCCGATCCACTTCGGCCGCTCCCTGTCGTACCGTTTCGCCGCCTCCGCCGCCGTCGGCCTGGGCGCCCTCACCGGCCACACCCCGCTCACCCCGGGGGCGAGCCGTCGCCTCATCAGCGGCAGTCTCCGCCACTTCCTGGACCGAGGAGCCCTCACCGAGGACGGCCTGCTGACCCTCGGCTGGCACGGCCCGCACCAGGCCACCCTCCAGACCTACTCGGGTCCCGCGTCGCCGTACTGGGCCTCGAAGGCGTTCGTCTCCCTGCTCGCCCCCGCCGACGCCCCGCTGTGGACGGCCCGCGAGGAGGCGGCGCCGGTCGAGGACGGGGACCGGGTGCTCGCGCTGCCCGCACCGGGGCTGCTGGTCCAGTCGACCCGCGCGGACGGGATCGTACGGCTGCACAACCACGGCAGCGACCACGTCCGCCCGCACGAGGGCGAGACGGCGGCCGAGGACGATCCGCACTACGGCCGCCAGGCCTACTCGACGCACTCCGGTCCGACGGCCCCCGCCAACATCGCCGACAACCATCTCTCCGTGGAGATCGGCGGCCGGGGCAGTGTGCGCCGCCGTATCCACCCGCTGGGGGCGGGCCACGGGGACGGCTGGGGCTGGGCCGCGTCCTGGCACCGGCCCGTCTTCACCTCCGGACCGCCCATGGTGCCGGGGCTGCGGGTGGAGAGCGTCACAGTGGTACGAGGCCGCCACGAACTCCGCGTCCACCGCGTGACCGGCGCTCCGGCCGGCGCGCGCGTCACGCACACGGGCTGGGCGACGGGCCCCGATGAGGAGCTGACCTCATCGCTGCACGGCCTGTACGGATGGAATCCGGAGGCGGAGGAGGCACGGGCCCCGGAGGGCACCGCCTACACGCGCTGGGCCCTTGTCCCGCGCCTGACCGGCGAGACCTCCGGCACCTCACTGCACGTGGCACTGGCGGTTCTCACGGCAGACCCCGAACCCCTCGTTCCCGGGCGGGTGGTGTCCGGGGTCGAGGTGACCGGCACGGCGGTCGAGGTGCGGTGGGCCGAGGACGGGGTCCGAACGAGGATCACCTTCGAGCCGCCGGCAGTACAGCACGGATCGCAGGACTAGCGGGTCCGGCGAAGTCGCGCGGTCGGCAGGGCCCCGAAAGGGCGCGGGGCCGGGTCGACTGCGGCGCCGCCGCGATGGGGGTCCAGCCGCTCGAGCGAAGCCGGGAGTGGGGGAGCGGCAGCACCCACCGGCCCGCGGCCGGCGAACCGCGTACTCGGTGGGGTATCGAACAGCTGACCGTTACGGCAGCAGTTTGTCCAGCGCCGCAGTCCCCTCCTCCGCCAGCTTGCGCTCCGCCCAGGCCAAGGTGCGCGGAGTGAGGTCACGGCCTGTGGCGAGCACCAGGTCCTCGGCCGACGCCCCGTGCTCGGCACCGGTGTGCAGCAGGGCGTCGGGGGTCGTGACGTCGTCGGACGGAGAGGGTGAATCGGAGTTCTGGATCGGCATGACGTCTCCTTGCTCGACCGGACCTCTTACCACCATGCACAGCCCACGCCCCTCGCGCACCCCGCACCGGAATCCCCCGCTCCTCGACCGCCCGGGTGAGAGGCCCCGTCCGAGGGCGGAACGATCCCGGGCAGCCGATTCGACGAGGACGGCGACGGGGGCGACGCAATCGTGCCCGGCTCGGCTCGGCTCGGCCGTGCCCGGCTCGGCTCGGCCCGGCCTTGCTCGGCTCGGCCTTGCCCGGCTCGGCTCGGCTCGGCTCGGCCTTGCCCGGCGGCCGTCGATGGCTCCGGGGCCGGGCACGGAGGTGTGGATCGACGTCGGAAGGACCGGGTCCGGGAACTCGGACCGTTACTGGAGGCGCCCGAGCCGCCAGTAACGTCGCAGCCCGCAGCCGATGACCAATGCCGCGCTGGTGGCGCTCACCGTGTCGGCGCTAGCGTCAGCCGTGCCAGGCACCCGCTCGAAGCCGCCGCGCACGCGGCCCTCGTGCCGAGCCACCCGTCGGCGGACGCCCCGTCACCGTCGTACGGGCCCGGCAGCGACGCCGTGGCGGCAGGGGCCTCTGTCCGCGCGGGTGCCAACTCGCTCCAGCCACGCGGACGCACGACCTCAGGGAGCCGTCACTCGAACCGTGATGTGTCTCCGGCGCCCCGCCGTACGATCTCGGCCTCGCCGCTGGAGAAGTCGACGACCGTCGTCGGCTCCGTGCCGCAGTCTCCGGAGTCGACGACCCCGTCCAGGACATGGTCGAGACGCTCCTTGATCTCCCAGCCCTGTGTCAGCGGCTCCTTCTCGTCGGGCAGCAGCAGCGTGCTGGACAGCAGCGGCTCGCCCAGCTCGGCCAGCAGGGCCTGCGCGACAGTGTGATCGGGAATGCGCACGCCCACGGTCCGCTTCTTCGGATGCAGCAGCTTGCGCGGCACTTCGCGCGTCGCCGGGAGAATGAACGTGTAGCTGCCCGGCGTCGACGCCTTCACGGTCCGGAACACATCGTTGTCGACCTGTACGAACTGGCCGAGCTGTGCGAAGTTCTGGCACACGAGGGTGAAGTGGTGACGGTCGTCGAGCTGCCGGATCGACCGGATCCGGTCGATGCCGTCACGGCTGCCGAGCTGACACCCCAGCGCGAAGCAGGAGTCCGTCGGATACGCGATCAGCGCCCCGGAGCGGATGCTGTCGGCCACCTGACTGATCGTGCGGGGCTGCGGGTTGTCGGGATGGACGTCGAAGTACCTTGCCATCCAACGAGCTTAAGCGGTCGGGCCGCCGAACCCACGCAGCCCCGGACCGGCCACCGCGCAGCGAGGGGGCCCGTGCCTCCCGTGTGGGGTAAATTCCGGATCGTGATGCGGTGTGGACGTGATTGATCAGAGAAGGGCCGTCGTGCCAGGCAGCGGGGCCGACGACGGGCACGACGGCGTGGGCGGCGAACCCTCCGGCAACTGGGCGGACGAACTCCTCGACCACCTGCGCCCGGCCTCACGTGACCTCGGCAGAGTGACCGGCTGGCTCGCCGGAACCATCGAGGCGGAGGTGTCTCTCCAGGACGTGACCGGAGCTTTCCTCGCCGGCACGGGAGTGTGCGCGGACGACGAACTGGTGAGGGAGGTGGCCACCGGCAGAATCGCTTCTGCTGCGGTGCACACGGAGGGACGGCATGTGCGGCTGGCCGGACTCGGACACCCCGTCACCAGGGGTGTCCTCACGGTGGCCCGCACCCGGCCCTTCGACCAGCGCGCCACAGAGATTCTGGCCCGCACGGTCTGGGTGCTCGAACTGCTCCTGCGGGAACGCGGGACGGTCAGCGCCGAACGCCGGCTCGACCGGGCTACCTCCGACCTCAGACTCGCCATCCTCCAGCTGCTGATGGTGGGTGACATCATCGCGGCCCGCCGGGTCGCCGCCGGCCTCTGGCCCGGCCTGTTCGACACCGACACCGCCTGCGTCTACGTACTGGAGGGTCACGCCGCGAAACGCGACACCCTCGCCGAGGACTGCCAGGCGGCGGCGGAGGGGCACGCGCTCATTGTCCGCTGCCCGGCCGTGGACGAGCATCTGATCGTCGTGGCGCCCATCGACCGGGGCCAGGACATGGCCGGTCCGGAACTGCGCTCGCTCGTCGGTGAACGCCCCGACACCTTCATGGGCGGCAGCGTCCGGCAGAGCCTGGCCCAGACCGCCACGGCGTACGGACAGGCCGTCAGCGCCCTCGCCGTGGCCCGCTTCCGCCCGGACAGGGCCGCCGTGTACGCCGAACGCACGCACCCCGAGCGGCTGATGAATTCGCTGGCGCTGCGCGGCTGGGCGGACCGGTTGCTGAGCCCGCTCGACGAACTGCCCCACCACACCCGCGCCGAACTCCTCGCCACCACCCGCCTCGGTTTCTCCTTCACCGCCGTCAAGACGGCGATCATCCTCGGCGTCAGCCGCAACACCGTGCGCGCCCGGATGGAACGGGTCGAAGGCCTGCTCGACGCGGACTTCTCGGACCTCACCACGCGCGCCGCCGTCCAACTGGCCCTGAACACCCAGGCCTCCGTCCCGGATGGACCGCGCCCGGCCCTGGCCCCGCCGGCCGGACTGACCGAGCTGCTGCGCACGGACCCGCTTCTGTCCTGGGCGGACAGTCTCCTCGACCGCCTCACCGCGGACACCCGGGACCTGCGGCGGACGGTCCGCACCTGGATCGCCGCCGGCGGCAACGCTGAGCGCACCGCACAGGTGCTCGGCATCCACGCGCAGACCGTGCGCGATCACGTACGCGGCGCGGAACCCGTCCTCGAACGCGAACTCCTCGCCGGCGGCAGTGACCTGTACGAGGTCGTCCTCGCCCATCTGGCACTCGGCGACCTCGACGAACCATCCGTCGGCCGGGCGAAGCGGGACCATCCGGACGTGACTGTGCACGAGTGAGTCCTCGGCGCGGGAGAGAGGGCACTGGCGAGATACACACCCTGCCCGGACCCACGTAGCTTCATCTGGACGCCGGTGCTCCGGTAAGCGCACCTTCCCGAAGGGTGTGCCGGAGCGCCGGTGCCCGTGACGTGGTGCCTGGCCGAAAACCGGCCCTGAGGACCCGTGGGTGCGGGGGCGGCCGGCACGGGGGTGCGGCCGTACCCCCGCACCTGCGTATTTTCCCCCGCATACCGGGTCGCAGGGTGCGGCGGGAGTAGCCGACCGGTTCAGGGGCACTCGGCGACCATGAACACGGCAGAAGCAGCAGCAGAGGCGGGACAGGTACTCGCCGCATCGAGCAACGTACTCAATGTGATCGCCGCCTTCGCCGGTGGCCTGATCGTGGTGGCCCTGCTGATCTGGGCCGTCCGGCTGGGAGTGCGGGCGAAGGAGGCGGAATCGCCCCCGCCCAGGCCGGACGAGCAGCCCACGCTGCCGGAGTCCGGGCCGGTGCACGAGGAGCGGGAGAGGCGTGAGCCCAACGAGGTGCCCCGCGCTTCTGAGGAGAGCGAACGGCTCAATCCGCACAACCTCGATTCGTCCGGCACGAAACGCGGCGAGGACCAGTCCCGCCCGCGCTGGACGCCCGGCAACAGTGGCTCCTTCGGCGGTGGGGGCTCCGGCAGGAAGTGACTCCTGGAGTGGTCGCGTGGGGGAACCGGCGAACACAGGACCGACTTCCGGGGCCGTTGCCCGCTGGGCGGATTTTCTGGCGGCGCCATGTGCTGGAGTGCGACGGCGGATCCGGCGGCGGGCGCGGGCATTCCCACCTCGGGGCCCGGCGAGCGTGGCAGTGGTGGCCCGGGCGGGCAGAGGCCGCTCCCCGGTACTGCCGGCCCGGGCACGGGGGCGCACGCTGTCACGGCACTGACGCGGGCGCCCCCGTACGTGCTACGCGGCGTCGGCTCCGGCCCCGACGAGCGCACGGACCTCGAACTCCTCGTACGAGGAGGTCTCCTGACGAGGAGTCAGGACCGTACCGAGCCAGCCGAGGAAGAAGCCCGCCGGGATGGAGACGATGCCGGGATTCTGCAGCGGGAACCAGGCGAAATCCGCCGACGGATAGATGGAGGAGCCGGTCGACGAGACCACCGGGGAGAACACGACCAGCAGCACCGAACAGGCCAGCCCCCCGCACAGGCTGAGCAGTGCGCCCCGGGAGTTGAAGCGCCGCCAGAACAGGCTGTAGAGGAGCGTGGGCAGTAGCGCGGACGCGGCGATGGCGAAGGCGAGGAAGGCGAGGGTCGAGACGTTGGTCTCCCACGACAGCAGGGCCAGAGCCATCCCCAGCACGCCGATGAGGACCGCGGCCAGCCTGGCCACGCCCAGTTCCTCGGCCTGGGTGGCGCGCCCCTTGCGGATGACCTCGCCGTACAGGTCGTGGGCGAGGGAGGAGGCCGCGGCAAGGGTGAGACCGGCGGCCACCGCGAGGAGCGTGACGAAGGCCAGACATGACAGGAGCGCGGTGAGCACTCCGCCGCCGATGGACTGCGCGAGCAGCAGGACGGCCGCGTCGCCCTTCGGGTCGGTGTCGACGATGGACTCACGGCCCACGAGGGCGGTGGCGCCCAGGCCGAGGATGCCGGCGGCCAGACAGACGAAGCCGACGAGACCGGCGGCCCACACGACCGAGGAGCGCAGGACGCTGGTGGAGCGCGGGGCCAGCAGACGCATCATCACGTGGGGGAGTGCGGCGAGACCCAGCACGATGGCCAGCTGGAGGCTGAGGAAGTCGAGTTTGCTGGTGGTGCTGGCGCCGTAGCGCAGACCGGGTTCGAGGAACCGCTGGCCGATGCCGCTGTTCTCGGTGGCGGCCGCCAGCAGCGCGTTGAAGTTCCAGTCGAAGCGGTTCAGCACCATGACGGCCGTGACGGCGACGCCGAAGATGAGCATCACGGCCTTGACGATCTGGATGAACGTGGCGCCGGGCATCCCGCCGAGCGAGGCGTACACGATGACGATGGTGCCGATGACCACGACGCACAAGGTGCGGGTGGTGGTGCTGGGCACACCGGTGAACTGGGTCAACAGGGCGACGCTGCCCACGAGTTGGGCTACCAGATAGAGACAGCAGATGGTCAGGGTGCAGATGGAGAGCGCGAGCCGGACCGCCCGTCCGCCCTGGGGCAGCCGCAGCGCCAGGGTGTCGCCGAGGGTGAATTTGCCGGTGTTGCGCAGCGGTTCGGAGATCACCAGGAGCACCATCATCCAGGCGACCGTGGTGCCGCCCAGGTACAGCAGGCCGTCGTAGCCGGTGAGAGCGACCAGCCCGGTACTGCCCAGCAGGGTCGCGGCCGACAGATAGTCCCCGCACATCGCGAGCCCGTTCTTCAGGGGCGACATCTCCCGGTTGCCGAGATAGAACTCGCCGACCTCGTCGCGCTGCGGGGCGATCAGCAGCGCGGCGAACAGGGTGACCACGACGACCGACAGGAAGAGCACGAAGGTCAACTGCCGGCTGAACGGATCGACGACACCGGCACCGATGGTCACCACGTGCGGTACTCCCTCGTGTTCTGCGGACGGGCACCGGCCTGCTCGGCCGGACGGTGCTGCCCGGGCCGACGCTGCTCCAGGTGGGCGCGCAGCCCCTCGGCGACCGGATCGAAATGGGTGCGCATCCGCCGTACATGGCGCCAGGCGGTCACCCCCATCACCGCGAACTGCCCCAGCCCGAGTGCCAGGCCGAGCGTCAGATGACCGACGAGTGGCTGATTCATGATGCCGGGCGCGAAGCTCGACAACAGGACGTAGAGCAGGAAACCGCCGACGGCGACCGCTGTCGACAACGCTGCGAAGCGCCGGTAGCCGTTGCGCAACGACTGAAATTCAGGATGACTGTGTATAACCCGCCCAGGTGCGGGTTCGGGATACGTCGGGCTGTATGTGGGCGGCTCGTCCGGCCGCGTGAAATAATTGGACATAAACGCACCTTCTTCGCTGCATTATGTCGCGCATCCAACTCTTCCGAGCCGTGATCATCCAGCTCGCCGAGGTGACGGAAAACGCCGGAGTCACGTTCTTGTGCGGACTTGGTGGGGGAATCGTGAATCCGGGCGTTACGCCGAGCGAATTCCGGTGAGGACCCCGCCAGGGGTGACGACGGGTTAGAAAGCGGATTATGGCAGCGGCGCTCCGGAACAATCAACTCACTGTGAATTACTCTTGAGTACTGGCTCGTTCGCGCTCTTGGTGATCGCTTTGCCGCCCGGTGTAACCTGCGGAAATCCGCTGCGGCGGCATAAGGTCCGTACTTTCCCCTCGCCTCGGGCTGTCTCAAATGTGCTGTACGTGAGAGGTGCAGGGGCCGTGGTGTGGAGGCATGGTGAAGGGGAAGTCGAGGGGTAAGAAGGACCGGACAAAGGCAAGCGGAGAACGGCGGAGGAACGATGGATTCCACTACGACGGTGATCCTGGTCGTCGCGGTCCTGGCGGCGGCTGTGCTGGCCGTGGCGGGCACTCTGCTCGTGCGGCTGGTGCGCACCCGCCGGGATCTGCGCCGGGCGGGCCTGCCGACGGGCCCGCGCTGGGTCTTCTGGGGCGCGGTTCTCTACCTGGTGCTCCCGACCGACCTCGTGCCCGACCCCGTCTACCTGGACGACATCGGCGTACTCCTGCTGGCCCTGCGCAGTATGCGCACCCAGGCGCGGGAACCGGGGAGCGGACTGCCGCCGGAATCCGCTCCGGCGGGCCGCCCGGACAAACTCGGGTGAGGGACGACAAAGGCTCGGCTCGCGGTGTCCCGCGAGCCGAGCCCTGCTGAACTGTCGAGGCCTTGCCTACGCCTCGCTGGCGCGGAGCATGTCCTTGCGCTCCACGATCTTGACGCGCTCGCGCCCCTGGGGTTCGCCCAGAGCCTTCTCCGCGGCGTCCAGCCGGTGCCAGCCCTCCCATGTGGTGAAGCGGACGTCCCGCTCGCCGAGAAACGCGTCCACGGCCTCCGGGGCGGGCGAAGCAGGCGCGGGGAGACGGCCGTTCGCGTAGTCGTCGAGCAGATTGGCGACGGTCTCGTTGGCGTCGCCCTTCGTGTGCCCGATCAGCCCTACGGGGCCGCGCCGGATCCAGCCGGTGACATACATCGACGTGAGGTGCTCGCCGGTCTCCTCGACCACCCGGCCGCCCCGGTCGGGGACGGTCCCGGAACCGACGTCCCAGGGCAGCTTGGGCAGCTTGTCGGACAGGTAACCCACGGCACGGTAGACCGCGCTCACGTCCCAGTCCTTGAAGGTTCCGGTGCCCTTGACGTTGCCCGTGCCGTCGAGAGCGGTCCGTTCCGTACGCAGGCCGACGACCTTGCCGTCCTCGCCGAGGATCTCGGTCGGCGACTCGAAGAAGTGCAGGAACAGCTTGTGCGGCCGGTCGCCGCTGTCGCGGATGGCCCAGTTCTCCAGAGTCTTGGCGACCATGTCGGCCTGCTTGTTGCCGCGCCGGGTCGCGATCGAGCCTTCGTCGTAGTCGATGTCCTCGGGATCGACGATGACCTCGATGTTGGGGGAGTGGTCCAGCTCGCGCAGCTCCATCGGGCTGAACTTGGCCTGCGCCGGGCCACGGCGGCCGAAGACATGGACTTCGAGCGCCTTGTTGGCCTTGAGCCCCTCGTGGACGTTCGGGGGGATCTCGGTCGGCAGCAGTTCGTCCGCCGTCTTGGCCAGGACGCGCGCCACGTCGAGCGCGACGTTGCCGACCCCCAGGACCGCGACCTTCTCCGCGTCGAGCGGCCACGTACGCGGCACGTCCGGATGCCCGTCGTACCAGGAGACGAAGTCGGCGGCCCCGTACGAGCCGTCCAGCTCGATGCCGGGTATGTCGAGGGCGCGGTCGGCCGTGGCCCCCGTGGAGAAGATCACCGCGTCGTAGAAGGCGCGCAGATCGTCGAGGTTGATGTCGCCCGGGTAGTCGACATTGCCGAAGAGGCGGATCTGCGGCTTGTCGAGCACCTGGTGCAGGGCCGTGATGATGCCCTTGATGCGCGGGTGGTCGGGGGCGACGCCGTACCGGATCAGACCGAACGGGGCCGGCATCCGCTCGAAGAGGTCGATGGAGACACCGGGATCGGCGGCCACTGCGGACTTCAGCAGCGCGTCGGCGGCGTAGATCCCGGCCGGGCCGGCTCCGACAATGGCCACCCGCAGAGGGCGAGGCATGATCAGGTTCCCTTCGAGCGATGAACAAGAGATCTTCGAAGGAAGCCTAAACTAAGGCAAGCCTAAGCTGGTACGGGGGTCGGGGTTATGAGCCCATAAGGCGGACTTATGGGCCGTCCTGGGCGTCCCTCTCCTTGGGAGTTCCTGTGAATCCCTGCCGCGCTTGAACGCCCGGGGGTCCGTCCGCGTATGGGACTGGGGGCATTTCCATGTCGAACCGGCTATGAGCGCAGGAGTACTTCTGTGGGACGCAATACGCGCAGACGCCCAACAGGTCCCCGCCGCGCCACCTTTGCGGCGGTCGCCCTGATGCTGGGCGGAGGTGGACTGGTCGTGGCGAACGTGTACGCCTCGGCCACCGAAGGCGGCCTGGGCGGCGACTCGGCTCAGCAGAGCCGGACCGACCGGACGTTGTCCTCGGGGGCCGCCACGATCGACTGCCCGGATGTCGGCGACCAGTTGGTGACCGTACCGGACGGAGCGCGGCCGGAGGTCGACAGGGAACTCGCCGCCCTGGACCAGCAGATCGCCGACGCCTACCAGCGGCTGCAGAGCTCGACGCAGGCGATGCGGCAGGACAGTGGCTTCGCCGACTCCGCGATCATGAATCCCCTGCAGGAGAAGCGGGCGGCGACCATAGAACGGATCGCGATCGCCATCGGCCGCGTGGGAGAACGCCCGGAGGGACTCGACGCCCTGGCGGCCTGTACGTTCCGTGCCTCCGGCAACCAGCCCGGGCAGGGGGAGGGCCAGACCGGCGACCAGGCCGGCGAAGGCCAGGACGGTCAGGGCGAGGGCGACGGCGAGGGCGACGAACAAGGCGGCCAGGAAGAGGAGCCGAGCGGCAACGGCGGCCAGGCCGGGAACGGTCCGGTCGCCGGCGACTTCGCGGACATCACCACCGTCCAGCCCAGCGTGCAGAACCCGGCCCCGGAGAACAACGCCTCACGCGGCACCTTCGCCACGAGCTGCGGTGTGAACGAGAACGGCCTGTTCAACTCGGACAACGTCATCGTGGCCCCCGGTGTCTCCAACGGCGCACACCACTTCCACGACTACGTCGGCAACCAGGCCAACGACGCGTTCGCGAGCAACGAGGACCTGGCCGCCGCGCAGACCAGTTGCGTGGACCAGGGCGACAGGTCCTCCTACTTCTGGCCCGTCCTGCGCCTGCAGAACGGAACGCAGGAAAAGGACGCCAACTCTCCCGGCGGCGGTATCGAAGGCAACGCCGGTGAGATCGTCACGCCCCGGGAGGTCACGATGACATTCGCGGGCAACCCGAGCGGCCCGGTCGTGGCCATGCCCAGGCTGCTGCGCATCATCACCGGTGACGCCAAGGCGTTCGTCAACGGCACCGCCAACGCCAACGCCTCCTGGAGTTGCACCGGGTTCGAGGACCGGCAGCTGAAGGACAAGTACCCGCTCTGCCCCCAGGGCAGCGACGTGGTGCGCACCTTCAGGTTCCAGAGCTGCTGGGACGGCAGCAACATCGACAGCGCCAACCACCGCACCCACGTGGCGTTCGCCGACGCCGCCGGAAACTGCGGAAACGGCTTCCAGGCGATCCCGCAACTGGTGCAGCGCATCGTCTACGACGTCGACGCGCCCAGCCTTCAGGACGGCGGCCGTACGGTCCCGCTGTTCGCGGTCGACTCCTTCCCCGAGAACCTGCACAAGCCGGTCACGGATCACGGCGACTTCATCAACGTCTTCGACGAGAACCTGATGCGGGAGATGGTCGACTGCATCAACACCGGACGGCAGTGCGAGGCCGGCTCCTCGAACGGTGAGGATCCCGGGAACAGCCCGTCTCCGACCCCCGACCCGCCGTCCGGAGGGGGCGAGGAGCCGGCCCCCGAGCCCACGGACACCTCGAGCGAGGACGACACCCCGGACCCCTCGGCCTCTCCCTCCCCGGCCACGCAGACCCCGGACCCGGCGGGCGCCACTCCCCCGAAGGAGCCCGCGGAAGCGGAGCCCAGGGCCTACACGACACCGCCGGCCACCCAGCGGGCCGAGTCGGCCGTGTCGCCGACGGACGACGGTGACGGTGAAGTCGGCAGCGCGGCGACCGCCGACGAAGGCAACGGCGACGATGCCGCCGCGCAGCCCGAACCGCAGGCGGTCACCGGCGATCTCGCCGACACGGGAACCCAGCTGTGGCCGGCCGCGCTCGGAGCGCTCCTCCTGATCGTCGGTTTCCTGATGCTTCGCCGTATCAGGCACGGATCACGATGACGACCGGGGGCGCGACTGTTCAGGGCCGGTAGGACTGCTGCTGCGGCGGCGTGTTCGTCCGGCCACCGGCGCCGCCGCTCTGCATCTGCTCCGCCTGCTCCTCGGTCACTTTCTGCTCCGCACCGCAGAAGGTGCACTGCGTCGTGTACTTCGTCGAGAAGGGGAACAGGGGCACGAAGAACAGAGTGAACTTGGTGACACGCCTGCGGAGCGCGTGTGCGGAGGGATTCCCGCAGTGGCCGCACACCAGAGTGAGTATCGCGAGCTGGTACAGGTACCCCTTGGTGCCGAAGATGATCATTTGCTGAGTCCCGTCGTCGGTACGTCTGTTGTCGGCCTGGCCCCCTCGGAAGGGGGTAGTGGATTATGTCCGTCCGGTTCATGGTGGGGGCATGACCGAACCGCAGACCTTCCCACTGCCCCCGACCGTTGAAGGCAGTGACGCCGACCGGTTACCCGGTCGGGCTCTCACCGCCGCCTGGCAGGCCGACGACATCTTCCAGGTCCAGGCCACGCCTGAACAGGATGCTGCCACCGGACGAACCCTCGGCGCATCCCGCACCTTCGTCAGCCGCGCGCTCAAGGAGAAGGCCCAGCACGTGTCCGACCTTACCCACAGCGGATATGCCGCTTCCGGTGAGGAGACGGCCGACGACAGGGTCAGGTGCTCGGCGACCACCACGTAGGACGCTGGGAGGCCGAGCGCGGCCGGGTCGACGGGGTGGCGGTCCCGGTGAAGAAGCGCAGGGGCCGGGGCACCGGCAGGAGGAGGAACCCGACCGGGCCGCAGACCTGGTCACGGCCCGGGTGCCGGACTCCGACCCGCGCCGGGCCGCCCGCGACGAGATCCGCGAGCTGCTGGGCCGCGGGCACCGGGGCGACACCCCGGTGCCCGCCCGCCCGGTCCGGTGGACCGGGCTTCCAGGGGCTCAGACGGCGTCCAGCTCGGCCGACTCCTCGGCGGAGAGCACCAGGTCCACAGCGGCGGCGGAGTCGCGGATGGTCTCCGGGCGGCTGGCACCGGGGATCGGCACGACCACCGGCGACTTGGCGAGCATCCAGGCCAGGCACACGCGCTGCGGGCTGACGCCGTGGGCCGCGGCGATCCGGGCGAAGGGCGCGTACGCCGAACCGAGCCCGCCGGCCCGGGAGATGCCACCGAGCGGACTCCAGGGCAGGAACGCGATGCCCAGTTCGCCGCAGAGCCGGAGTTCCGGTTCGCTGGAGCGGAAGGCCGGGGAGAACTGGTTCTGCACGGAGACCAGCCGTCCGCCGAGGATCTCGTTCGCCAGCCGGATCTGGTCCGGGTCGGCGTTGGAGATGCCCGCCATGCGGATCTTCCCCTCGTCCAGCAGGTCCCGGACCGCGCCGACCGACTCCTCGTAAGGGACCCTGGGGTCGGGACGGTGGAACTGGTACAGCCCGATGGCCTCCACACCCAGGCGGCGCAGCGAGGCCTCGCACGCCTCCTTGATGTGGGCGGGGGAGCCGTCCAGGGACCAGCTGCCGTCGCCGGCACGCAGATGGCCGCCCTTGGTGGCGACCAGCACGTCCGTACCGCGCTCATGAGAGGCGAGTGCCTTGGCGATGAGGGTCTCGTTGTGACCGACCTCGCCGGCGTCCCGGTGGTAGGCGTCCGCCGTGTCGATCAGTGTCAGGCCCGTGTCGAGCGCCGCGTGGATGGTGGCGAGGGAACGGGCCTCGTCCGGCCGTCCCTCGATCGACATGGGCATCCCGCCCAGACCGATCGCGCTGACCTCCACGTCACCGATGCGTCGAGTGTGCATGTGCTCGTGACCTCTTTCGGGTGTCGCGAAGAAAAAGTTGCGCTCCAGCCTTGCTCGCCGGCGCCCTGGGGTCCAATAGAGGAATACGAACGCATTCAGTACCCGGGCAGCTGAATCCCGGTGGCTCCCTCGCCCTCGCGAACACCCGCCTGGCCAGGCGTGCTTCACGCATCAGCACGCTGACGATCCGTCACCACCGAGTGCACATCGCGTGGTTGGACGGCGCCCATGACTTCGCAAAGCTTTGCGCGTCCTGACGACGGCGCGCAGAGCGGTCATCAAGGGCACGGCGGCCGCACCGTTCGCCGGCGCGGGCGGAACCGTGCTTGCTCCTTCCACCGCCCACGCGTCGGCCGTCGGAAGGAGCCGGCGAGCACGTCATCCGGAACCTGAGCGAGTACGCCAGGACGCGCCACCTCTACGCGGTCCGCGCCGACGGCTCCCAGCGACGGCACCGGCCGAAAGGCCACCGCTGATAAAATGGCACCGCGCTTCGACACCGCCGGGGCCCGTACCAGGGGGTACGGGCCCCGGCGCATTGGGGGCGCCAGACCAGGAAGGTTCCTCATGAACGCCAGACCGCCGGCTCCCACAGGGCCGCTGGGCGAGCTCACCACCCCGCAGACGGGGGTCCCGGGCCTGCCGCCGGCGGCGTCCTTCGACGCGCTCGGGCTGCCGCCGGAAGTCATGGAGGTGATGGGGCGCCTCGGGGTGACGGAGCCCTTCCCCATCCAGGCGGCGACCCTGCCCAACGCACTGGCCGGCCGTGATGTCCTGGGCCGTGCGCGAACCGGCTCAGGCAAGACGCTCGCCTTCGGGCTCGCGCTGCTCGTCCGGACGGCGGGCCTGCGCGCGGACTCCAAGCGGCCGCTCGCGCTGGTGCTCGTACCGACCCGGGAACTCGCGCAGCAGGTGGGCGAAGCGCTGGCGCCCTACGCGCAGACGCTGAACGTACGACTGGCCACGGTGGTCGGCGGCCTGTCCATCAACAAGCAGCAGGCGCTGCTGCGCACCGGCGTCGAGGTGGTCATCGCGACCCCGGGGCGGCTGACCGACCTGGTGTCGCGCCGGGACTGCCACCTGGACCAGGTGCGGATCACGGTGCTGGACGAGGCGGACCAGATGTGCGACCTGGGGTTCCTGCCGCAGGTCTCGGACATCCTGGACCAGGTGCGCGCCGACGGACAGCGGCTGTTGTTCTCGGCGACGCTCGACCACAACGTCGACCAGCTGGTACGCCAGTACCTGCGTGACCCGGTGCTCGCGTCGGTCGACCGGGTGGCGGGCTCGGTCACCACGATGGAACACCACGTGCTGAACATCCACGCCGCCGACAAGTACGCCACCGCGACCGAGATCGCCGCCAGGGACGGCCGGGTACTGATGTTCCTGGACACCAGGACAGGCGTGGATCAGTTCACCCGTCATCTGCGGGCCAGCGGGGTAAGGGCCGGCGCCCTGCACAGCGGGAAGTCTCAGCCCCAACGCACGCACACGCTCGGCCAGTTCAAGGACGGCGAGATCACCGTGCTGGTGGCCACCAACGTCGCCGCGCGGGGCATTCACATCGACGCGCTCGACCTCGTCGTCAATGTCGACCCGCCGGCCGACGCCAAGGACTACCTGCACCGTGGCGGGCGCACGGCGCGCGCGGGTGAGTCCGGGAAGGTCGTCACCCTGGTCACCCCCAACCAGCGGCGCGACGTGAACCGGATGATGTCCGACGCCGGGATCCGGCCGACGGTCGTACAGGTGCGCTCCGGCGAGGAGAAGCTGACCGCCATCACCGGGGCGAAACGCCCGCCGACCGGGACGAAGACCAACACCGGCAACGCCCCCTTCCGCGGCATCGGCACCCGCCCGGGCCGACCCGCGAAGGAGTCCCGCAAGGCCGCCGAGGCGCGCAAGACGGCGGAAGCCCGCGCGGCGGCCCGGGTACGCAAGGGTCGCTGACGCCGGACGGGCCGCGTTTCGACGTCCGGTGCGGCCGGCGGGCGCCCCGGCCGTACGGTTCCGGAGCTGCAGTGGCTACGGCTTGGCCCTGACCAGTCCGGCGTCGTACGCCGTGATCACGGCCTGGATGCGGTCGCGTGCGCCGATCTTGGCTAGGACACGGCCGACGTGCTTCTTGACGGTGGACTCCGTCAGGACGAGCCGCTCGGCGATCTCGCTGTTGGTCCAGCCCTGCGCGACGGCGACCAGCACCTCGCGCTCGCGGTCGCTGAGTGTCTGCAACCGGGGGTGGACGGCTTCCGTGGCGCCGGCGGGTGCGAGGACCTGGTGGGCGTAGGCGTCCAGCAGCCGGCGGGTCAGCCGGGGCGCCACGACGGCGTCGCCGGACGCGACCGCGTGGATGCCGGCGACGAGTTCCTCGGGGCGGGCGTCCTTGAGGAGGAAGCCGCTGGCTCCCGCCCGCAGACCTTCGTAGGCGTACTCGTCGAGGTCGAAGGTGGTCACGATGAGGACGCGGGTGCGGCCGCCGGTGGCGATGATGCGGCGGGTCGCCTCAAGGCCGTCCATGCCGGGCATACGGATGTCCATCAGCACGACGTCGGGGCGCAGTTCCGATGCCAGGCGCACGGCTTCGGCGCCGTGCGCGGCCTCGCCGACGGGCGTCAGACCGGGGGTGCCCTCAAGGAGCATGCGGAAGCCCATGCGCTGCAGAGGCTGGTCGTCGGCTATGAGTACGGTGGTCATGGCATCTGCTCTCCTGGTGCCGGCGGGGCGGGCCCGGAGGGTACGTCGAGCACGACGTCCACGAGCCAGCCGAGGCCGGTGTCGCGCGGTCCGATGGTGACGGCCCCGCTGTACATGGCGGCCCGCTGACGGATACCGACCACCCCGTGCCCGGCGTCGCCGGTGTGCGGCGGCGACTCCGCAGGTACGGGGGCGCCCGGTGGTACGCCCGTGTCGGCGACGCGTATCCGCACCTGGCCGGCGTCCGCAGTCACGGTGACCTCGGCGGAGGAGCCCGTACCCGCGTGCTTGAGCGTGTTGGTCAGTGCTTCCTGGACGATGCGGTAGACGGTGAGCTGGACACCGCTGCCCAGTGAGTCGAGCTCACCCACTGTCCGGTAGGTCACCGCCGGTCCCGCCGCGCGGACCCGGGTCAGCAAAGGGTCCAGGTCCCGGATGCCGGGCTGGGGGCTGAGCATCCGTACGTCCTCCTGCTCCTCGCGCAGGACGCCCAGCACACGGCGGAGCTCGCCCATGGCCTGGCGGCCGGTGTCACCGAGGATGCGCAACGCCTCGGCCGACTGCTCACCCCGGTTGGCGGCGAGGGTCGCGGCGCCGTCGGCGAGGGAGACCATGACGGACAGGTTGTGGCCGACGATGTCGTGCATCTCGCGTGCCACCCGGGAGCGCTCGGCGGCCGCGGTGAGCTGGACACGTTGGTCGCGCTCGATCTCCAGGCGTCCGGCGCGGTCCTCCAGTGCCGCCAGATACATCCGGCGGATACGGAGGGTCAGACCGATGGCGATGGCCGCCGTCGCCGTGCCCAGCAGGAAGAACATGCCGAGCAGCGGACGCTCGACGGGCACCAGGACGCACACCGCCAGAGCGACCTCTGCGCCGGTCAGCGCGGCGGCCCAGCCCAGCATCCGCAACGACCCGTGCAGGGCCAGGGTGTACAGGGCGACGAGCATGCTGATTCCGGACTGCTGCCAGATGCCCAGGGACCACTGGAGGAGGGACACCAGCGCGACCACGAGAAAGGTGACGGCCGGGGCTCTGCGCCGCCACCACAGCGGCACGATGAGCGCGGCGGAGAAGACGAGCAGGACGACGAACGGATGATCGCCGTTGTGGGCCGTTCCCTCGAAGGGACCGTGTCTCTCGCCGGCGAACAGATCGGGCAGGCTGACGAGGGCGATGACCAGTACCACCGCGGTGTCGAGCAGCCATGGATGCCGCCGGTCCAGCCGCTGCCGGCGGCTCTGGTCGCGCAACAGGCGGCCCAGGAGCGGATGTGTCCAGGCGGCGTCGAACCCGGAGGACGGCGCGAGCGCCGCCCCCTGGGTCGTGTGCGCGGCGGCTGCCGCCCGCTTCGGGATCATGGCCCTCATTGTCCTCGGCCCGCGGTTCACGCGTCTGATCGGACCAGCCGGTAGGCCGCCCCCGCGAGGGTCAGCGCCACCCAGCCGGCGAAGACGGCGAGTCCCGCGCCGGGGGAGAGGGCGCCGGAGGACTGGTGCAGGGCGTAGACGGCCTGGCCCGCGTTGCTGGGGAAGTAGGGACTGAGGGTGTCGTACCAGGAGTCGGGCAGCAGCGAGGCCAGGCCCGGCAGGATGAGCAGGACGCCGACCAGAGTCGCGATGGCCCCGGCGGAGGAGCGCAGCAGCACGCCCAGGGCCACGCCGAACACGGCGACCAGGCCGAGGTAGACGCCGGCGCCGAGCAGGCTGCGCAGCACCCCGTCGTCGCTCATGGACAGGGCGATCTCCTCGCCGTCGAGGCCCGGTGTGCCCAGCTGGAACGCGGCCAGCGCGGCGAGGGTGGTGAGGACCAGAGCGACGGGGCCGATCACGGCGCTCTTCGACCACAGGACCGGCAGCCGGCGCGGCACCGCGGCGAGCGTGGAGCGGATCATCCCGGTGCTGTACTCGCCCGCGGCCAGCAGCACCCCGAGGACGCCGATGGCCAGCGAGGCGAAGGTGACGCCGGTGAGGGCCAGGCTGACGGCGTCGACGGCGCCGCCTGAGCTCGGGCCGGGCGGTCCGTCGGTCGCCACGGCGTCCGGGTTGTAGGTGTAGGCGGCCACCGCCCCGAAGAGGACCAGCAGGAACAGGGCGACGCCCAGGGTGATCCAACTGGAGCGCAGCGACCAGAACTTGGCCCACTCCGAACGCAGTACCCGAAGGCCGGTGACCTTGTGCACCGTCGTGCGGGCGGGAGCCGCGAACAGGGTGTCGGCAGTCATCAGGCGGCCTTTCGGGCGGAGTCGGCGGGGGCGCTCTGGTATTCGACGGCGTCGTGGGTGAGAGCCATGAAGGCCTCCTCCAGGGAGACGGCCTGCGGGGTGAGTTCGTACAGCGGAATCCCGTGCTGGGCGGCGATCGCCCCGATCTCGCGCGCGCCGCGTCCGGACACGAGCAGTTCCCCGGCGGAGGAGGAGCTGATGCCGACATCGGGGCCGGCCAGCAGCGAGCGCAGCCTCGTGGTCTCGGCGGTGGCGACCTTCACGCCTCCGCCGCCGGCCTCCCGGGTGAAGTCGTCGACCGTGGTGTCCGCGAGGAGTCGGCCGCGGCCGATGATCACGAGGTGGTCCGCGATCAGTGCGGTCTCGCTCATCAGGTGCGAGGAGAGCATCACCGCGCGGCCCTCGGCGGCCAGGGATCGGAGCAGGTTGCGCACCCACAGCACGCCCTCGGGGTCGAGGCCGTTGACCGGTTCGTCGAGCATGACGATCGCCGGGTCGGCGAGGAGGGCCGAGGCGATGCCGAGCCGCTGGCCCATGCCGAGCGAGAACGCGCCCACCCGCTTGTCGGCCACGCTCGTCAGTCCCGCCAGCTCGATGACCTCCTCCACCCGGCGGCGCGTGATGCCGTGAGTGTGGGCGAGTGCCATCAGGTGGTTGAACGCGGTCCGTCCAGGGTGGACGGACTTGGCCTCCAGCAGGGAGCCGATCTCGTGCAACGGCGCCGGGTGCTTCGCGTAGGAGCGTCCGTTGACCGTGACCGAGCCGGCCGTGGGGGAGTCCAGGCCGATGATCATGCGCATGGTCGTGGACTTGCCCGCTCCGTTGGGCCCCAGGAAGCCGGTCACCTCTCCCGGTTTGACGACGAAGCTCAAGTGGTCGACGACCGTCCTGTCGCCGTACCGCTTTGTCAGCTCACGCGCTTCGATCATGGAAGTGGCCTTTCCCGCCTCGACAGGCGCCGCGGATGCGTCGATGCGCCTGATGTCGAAGCTATGAGACCGGCCGGCCGTGACTGTGGGCCCACAGGGGACACTTCGGCAGCAGAGGTGTACCGCGGTACCACGGGCATGTCCTTCGGCGGCGGTACTTTCATGGAAGGACAGCCGGCGCGACTGTCGTCGCCGGTCAGTCACCGTTCCTGCCGGTTGCCACGCATCGTCGCTGCGGAGGGAACCATTCCGCCGTGGCGCCGTATCTGGCTCGGCGTGAGTCCACTGATGTTGTTCTTCGGGCTGTGCTTCATGGTCGGGTGGACGGCGGCCGTCGCCGCGCTGGTGTACGCCGGGGTTGTGCTGGTGCGCGTCTGGCCGAGTGACTGGGTGCGGCGCCAAGGACCCCTGGCGGTACGGGTGCTGGTGCCGACGCCCGCGTATCTGCGCCTCGACGTGGCGTTCACCGTGTTGGCTCTGCTGGTCGACCTGTGGCTCGTGTCGGCGGTGATCGTGTTCGGGTCGGACGGGGTCTTCACCGAGGACTGGATGGGTTATCCCGGCATGACGGATCCCGAAGGGCAGGGGTTCCAGGCCGGAGCGGTGAGCGCACTGCGGACGACGGCGTGGTGGACCTCCGGGGCCGCGGTCCTGTGCCGGTGCTGGACCACGGCCGCCGCGCAGGTGTGCGTGTTGCCGCCCGCGGCATGGTGGATCGGATCGTTCGACACCTACTACACCTGACCCGCGCGACCGGCCACGGGCCTCGGCCTCCCGGTCGCGTCGAGGACACGAAACGACGCCCCCGCAGCGGAGTCGGGCCCCAGGAGGCATGATCCCCGCCGAGGCCTCACACCGTCGATCCCGTTCGGCCGGAGCACTGGTGAGCGGGTCACGGTTTGCGGGCGAGTCCGCCGTGTTCGCCGATGACCTGGGGCGTGGGAGCGGTGGTGTCCGGGCGCCAGAGCGGGACGGAGACGACACCTGGGTCGAGCAGCTCCAGCCCGTCGAAATATGACGTGATCTCCTCGACGGTGCGCAGGTTGTAGGGAACGGCACCGCTCTCGTTGTACGCGGCCTGGGCCCGCTCGAAGACGGGGTCGACGCCTGCCGAACCGTCGTTGACGGAGAGGTGGCTGCCGGACGGCAGCGCGCTCATCAGGTCGGCGACGACCGAACGGGCCAGTTCGCAGGTGGCCACGTGTCCGAGGATGTTGCTGAGGATCAGGGCCGTCGGCCGGGACAGGTCGAGCGTCTGCGCGGCGGCCTTGAGGATGCGGTCGGTGTCCAGCACGTCGGCGTCGATGTACGCGGTCGCTCCCTCCGGCGTGGAGTGGAGCAGGGTGCGGGCATGGGCGAGGACCATCGGGTCGTTGTCGACGTGGACGATCCGGGTCTCGGGAGCGAGGCGCTGGGCGACCTGATGGGTGTTGTCGGCGCTCGGCAGACCCGTACCGACGTCCAGGAACTGCCGTATGCCGGCCTCGGTGACCAGGTAGGTGATGTTGCGGGCCAGGAAGGCACGGCTGCTGCGGGCGATGGTGACGATGCCGGGGAAGACGTCGGTGTAGGCGTCACCGGCCGCCCTGTCGACGGGGTGGTTGTCCTCCCCTCCCAGCCAGTAGTTCCAGATACGTGCCGAGTGCGGCACCGAGGTGTCGATCTTCTGGTGTTCCAGCGGTTCGGGTGTGGCGGCCTTCTCGGTCATGGGCAGCGTTCCGTCCTTGGGAAGGGCATGAGCCATGGGCAGGGAGAGGGATGTCGCAACCGGGCTGCTGACCGGTGGTCAGAGGCTGAGTCCCTCGGTCAGGCGCACGCTGTAGCCGTCCTCCTCCATCAGGACGACGGTGAGGCCGAAGGGGGAGGGATGGTCGAGTTCGAGCGGGACGAAGGAGTAGTCGACCGCGGCTCGGACCGGGGGGACCAGTTCGGCGCCCGGCTGGGGTGCGGGTGCGGGGAGCCACAGCGGTTCGGCCGTGGCCGGGCCCTCGGGGGAACGGGCACGGGACTGCTCGGCATAGGGGAACTGGTGCAGGGTGTGGCCGTCCTTCGTGGCGTGCACCAGGTTCAGGCACGGCACCGGGCCGGTGACCGGCAACTCGCAGGCGGCGGCGACGTCCTGGGTCTCCCAGGCGAGGACGACTTCGTCGGCACCGGCGGCCGCGGCGATGTTCGACAACCGGGCGATACCGGTGAGCGCGTCCTTGCCTGTCTCGACGGGACGGAGCCAGATCAGGCCGACCAGCTCACCGCGGACCAGCGGCATGATGACCGGACGGGGCACCGCCCCCTCGCCCGGGCCCGCGGTGTACGCGTTCTTCATCGATGCGGCCAGGGCGTCCCAGGTCTGCGTGTCCACGAACTTCCTCTCACCAACAGCATGTTCACGATCCAGCCGGCCCTGCCATGACGGCCGCACCGGCGCGTACCCGACCCTACGGGCAAGTGGCCCTCAGCCGGGACCCGTTGCCGGTGGGAGAGACATGACCAGAGGCAGGAGCGGCCGGTCCGGGAGGGAACTCGGGACGCGCTCCAGGACGCCGCCCGCGAACACGTCGTACAGCGGCAGCGTCTCCAGATGCACATATCCGATGTGGCAGTCGCACACCTCCAGGGGACAGGCCCGTGGGCGGAGCGCGGCACGGTAGGAGCCGTCGTACAGATTGCCCAGCTCAGCGCGGACGAAATGACAGCGTCGCACCGTACCCTCGCCGTCCACCGAGAGCACCGACTCACCGGTGCGGCACGGCAGGCCCGCCGAGCGGTGCGGGTGGCGGCTGAACGGGAAGAGCGGGTCCAGCGCGGTCCACCGGCCGGCCTGCTCGTCGGTGTAGGTGTGCCCTTCGGCGGCGTTCACCCACAGATAGACCTGGTCAGGCAGCTCAGCGCGCAGCTGTCGAGCGTGTTCCAGATGCTCCGGTACGCCGACGATGCCGACGCTGAAGCGGACCCCGAGGGCGGACAGCTCGTACGTCCTGGCCAGGAACCGTCCGATGGGTGTCTGCCCCGGGTGGTAGGTGCACCACAGGGCGACGGTGTCGCGGTCGGCGTCCGCCAGCCAGTCCGTGCGGCAGCTCAGGTTGGTCTGGATGGCGACCCGGCGTACGTGCGGCTGGTGCGAGAGCTCCACGAGAGCGCGCCGGTACCAGGAACGGACCAGCCCCTCACCCCACGGGGTGAAGAGCACCGACAGCCGGTCCTCCCGCTGCTCGCACACCCACGCGGTGAACCGTTGAAGTGCCGCGCGGTCGGCGCGCAACTGCGCCGTGGTGTCGCGTCGCTTCGCGAACGGGCAGTAGGGGCAGTCGTAGTCGCAGGAGGAGAGCGGCCCGCGGTACAGCAGCGTCAGATCCACCGGGCACCTCTCACTTCGTCTCGTAGGCGGCCATCGCGGCGCGCACGTCCGGTGAGAAGAACTCCGGGCCGATGGCGTCCGAGTGGGCCAGCCCCTCGGCGGAAAGACGCAGCCGCTCCGCCCGGTCCCCGTCGAGCCAGCCATGGGCGGTGAGGGTGTCCAGCTCGCCGGGGAAGTCGTCGTACGGGTCGGAACCGAACCGGAGCCGGTACTCCGCCAGAGGCAGGCCCTCGGCCTGGAGCAGCGACTGCAGCAGATGCCGGCGCCGAGCCTCGTCCTCGTCGACCCATCTGCCGTGCGGCGCGTGCGAGAAGTCCCCGGTGGCGGTGTAGTCGTCGATGATGCCGCGTATCTCCCGCATGGAGACGGCGTAGTCGAAGGAGTAGTGCAGCCGGGAGGTGTACGAGCGGGCGCCGCAGCCCAGGCCGATCATGCCGTCGGTCTGGCAGGCGTGGTCGTCCGGACCCTGCGGCGGTGCGTCCGAACGCCGGAACATGCGCATCGACACCTGTTCGTAGCCGTGGGAGAGGAGATGGTCGCGGCCCTCCCGGTAGCGGCGCAGGCGTTGTCCGTCCCATTCCCGGTCCGCTGCCGGCGGGTCGGTGTGGCGGCCGAGGCCGGTGAGCGGGCGGATGTAGAGGGGGTACAGGTAGATCTCCTCGGGGCGCCACGCCAGGGCCGCGTCGAGGGAGTAGCGCCAGCTGGCCGCGGTCTGGCCGTCGATGCCGTAGATCAGGTCGATGTTGAGGACGGGCACCGCGGCCTCCCGGATACGGGTCAGCGCAGCCTCGACGTCGGACCTGTGCTGCGGGCGTACGGCGGCCCGCGCCTCCTCCTCGACAAAGCTCTGCACGCCGAGACTGAGGCGGGTGGTGCCCCGCTCGGCCAGCACGGCCAGCCGGTCGGCCGTGGCCGTCGACGGGGACGCCTCCACGGACAGCGGGACGGCCCGCAGATCCACGCCCATCTCCCGCTCGGCGAGGTCGCACAGCCGCTCCAGCTCCGCGGCCTCCAGAAACGTCGGAGTGCCGCCACCGAACGCGGCGTTGGCGAACCGCAGCGGCCGGGCGTCTCCCAGGGCCTCGCGGACGGCGGCGGCCTGGCGCTGCAGGGCGTCCAGGTAACGGCCCGTCAGACCGTCCGGGGCGCCGATGCGGGTGAACAGGTTGCAGAAGCCGCAGCGGACCTCGCAGAACGGGATGTGCACATACAGCGACAGTGCCTGCCGGGACTCCCCGGCCCACAGGTCCGCGAGCCGGGGCCCCGGAGTGAGCGGCCGGTAGGCGGTCTTGTGCGGGTAGGCGTACGTATAGCTCTGGTACGGCCGCGGCGGGCGGACGGAGGTGCCCGCGGAGGTGACGGTCATACGGACGGCTCCAGGAAGAAGTGGCCGTAGGGCACGGTCCACACGGATTCGTGGCCGAGGCGATGGCCGGTGTAACCGTCGTCCCCGTAGGCGGTGCCGTGGTCGGAGCAGACGATGGCGAAGCAGCGGCGGCGCGAACTCATCGCCGCGAACAACCGCCCGACGTGACGGTCGACGTACTCCAGCGCGGCGGCATGGGTGAGCCGGCTGTCGCCCGCCTCACGGGTCGCGCCGGGAAGGTGGAACCAGTTCGGCTGGTGCAGAGCGGAGGCGTTCAGGAAGAGGAACAGCCGCTGCTCGGGCGGCAGTTCGGACACCGTCTTCTCGGCGTGTGCCACCTGCGCCTCGAAGGAGGTGGGGGAGGCCACGGAGAACTCCGGCTTCCAGTGGCTCTCCTGGAAGTACCCGGGCAGTACGCCGCCGAGGGCGCCCTGCTTGTTGAAGAAGCCGACGCCGCCGATGCACACCGTCCGGTAGCCACGGGCGGCCAGGCCGGACACGAGGTCCGGGGTGTCGAAGACGTACGTGCCGTCCGCTGTCGTCTCGCTGCCGGCGAACCGGGCCGCGAACAGACGCGGATGCGGCCCGGGCGCGGCCGGGGTGGGCAGGAAACCCGCGAACATCGCCTGGTGGGAGGCGTAGGTGAAGTTCCCCGGGGCGTGCCGCTTGTCCCAGGTGCCGCCCGGCAGGTGCGCGGACAGGTTGGGCAGCCTTCCGGCGGCGGCGAGTTCGGCGGCCACGTCGTGGCGGAGGGTGTCCAGGGTGAGCAGCAGCAGGTCGTCGCGGCCCACCACCTGGTTCATGTCCGGCTGGACGGCCGGGCCGGGAAGGGGCTCAGACGGAGGCATGGGTGTTCCTCGGCAGCTCGTGCGGTGGTACGGGTGGTGCGGCCCCCGGCCCCGATGTCCCGGGGAGGGGGCCGGGGGAGAAGGACACGGCGGCGGCGATCTGCGCGGCGTATGTGCCCAGGCCCTCCGCCCCGCTGCCGGGAAGGCCGGTGAGGCGGGGGAGGAGGTCACCGAACGCGTTGACCTCTCCGACGGCGAAGCGGCGCCAGCCGACGGCCGGCAGCAGATCGACGCCCACGCACAGGGTGCCGGGAAAGCAGGCCGCGGCCCGCTCACCGGTTTCCAGGGCCGCCGTCCACCGGTCACCGGCCAGCGCCCGTACGGCCGCGAGGTCGCCGCGCGCCCCGCCGAGATGCAGATTGGTCAGCGGGGAACGGCTCGTACGGACCACGGCGTGGGTGGCCCGGCCGCCCACGACCACGATGCGCAGATCCGCCGACCGGACGCCGAGCGAGGCCTTCGGCAGCCACCGCTCGATGTGCAGCCCGTCCGGGGCGAGAGTGTCGACGATCGCGGCGATCTCCCTCTCCTCGGTGTAGCGGCGCACGCGCAGGGAGTTGTGGAGCCGGCCCTCCCCGGTCCGTTCCACGGACGTGGTCGCGCGGATGCGCCCCGACCCGGTCGTCTCGACCGCCAGGACACCGGAGGCGGACGAACCGTGCGCGAGCTTGACGAACACTCGCCGCAGGCCCGCCTCCTCCATGAGACCCCGTACGTCCGACCAGTCCCGTACAGGCGTCACGCCCCCGGAGGTGGGGGACGGCGGCACCGGCACGCCCGCCCGGGCGAGCCGGTCGTGACAGAGCCGCTTGTCGAACATCACGGCCAGATCCACCGCGTCGTCGAGCCGCCGTCCGCCGCGCAACGAGGACACACCCTCCAGAAACCGCCCGTACCAGCGCGCGGACCCCTCCACCCGTGTCGGATCGTCCACACCGCGCAACAGGGCGTCCACCTCGGCACTCTCCCCGGGAGAGTCGAGGCGGACGAACTCGTCGCCGGCGAAGTCGTGCCCGCCCTCACGCAGCACGTCACGCCACTCGACCACACGAGGCGTGCCGTGACCGGCGGCCTCGGTGGCCGCGGCGAACAGGCCCACCCGACGGTTGTCCCCGTTGGCGACCACAGCCCACCTCGGCGAGGCACTCCCCGGCTCCGTGCACCGCATGCAGCTCACCCTCCCCCTACGCGCCTTCGTTCCTCTGTTCGAACCCTGGTGCGCTATTCGCCCACCGCGACGAAACGCCAGACCGTGTCGTCGTCGCTCTCGTCGGAATCGGCGTCGCCGGTATCGACGTCGACCTCCACACCGGCCGGCTGCAGTGTCTCCAGCAGCCGTGTACGCAGCGCCTCACTGACGTAGTTGTGGTGCAGGTCGAGCTTCTTGAGATGAGTCAACGGCTGACCGGTCAGCAGCGCCGTCGCGCCCTCGTCGGTGAGCACGCCCATCGACACGTCGAGAACCTTCAGGCGCGCCACCACCGGCGCGGACGCGAGCGCCGTACAAACGGCGTCCTGGATCTCGCTGTTGCGCAGGGCGAGGTGCGTGAGGCTCGGCAGTCTGGTGCCCGCGAAGAAGGGCTCCAGGTCGGCCACCTCGGCATCGCCCCCGTACTCGGACGTGCCCAGCCACAGGTCGAGTTCGCCGAGGGCGGGCAGGTCGCTGCCCGCGATGCCGCGCACCACCTCGACGGGCATGCCGCCGGTCTCCACCGTCAGCCTGCGCAGCCGCTCGTGACGGACCGCGGGGAAGGCCAGTTGGCTGCCGCCGCGGACTCCGAACTCCTCCAGGCCGGGAAAGGCCTTCAGAAGCGGAGTGACGTCGTCCTGGACGATCCAGGAGATCTCGCACTCCTCCATCACGATGTCGGCCAGGAACAGGGCGCGCAGGGCGGGCAGTTGGTCACGGGCCGCCACCAGCGCCCCGATCACCTCTGCGGGACCGCTGTCGTAGACCTCGCTCCACGCGCCGACGACCAGGGCACGGACCTGGCGGGTGTCGACGGCCTCCAGGAACCGGGCGAAGGCATCCTCCCACTCCTCCTCGGCGTCGTAGGAGTCCACCGCGATGCGCCAGGCGACGGACTCGGGCGACGGAAGTGCGGACCCGTCCGCCGATGCGTCACCGGCGTCGGGAAAGGTGAAGGCCGGCAGGCCGTGGAATTCCCTGAGGTGGCTACCGATGGTCATGCGTGCCTGCTCCCTGATGCCGAGGCCGGTGGATCGGCGGTCGTGGTCGTGGGCCTGGCGCGCGCCGGTCGCATCCAGGTATGAGGAGTTCTACCAAGCCCCACTGACAACGCTGCGGACCGGGGCCCCCGCGTGGCACAACGGCCCTTCGACGAGCCGCGGACGGCCGCACGCCGTACCTGGCCACGGCCGCCGGAACCTGAGCATCAGCATCAATGTCAGTGCCCGCCCCTACGGTCTCCCCATGGCACACGGCGTGCCCCGTCTGGAGGGAGACCCATGTACCGGCAAGGAGACGTACTGATCGTGGCGCTGGCGGAGGACACGGTGCCGGAGTACGCGGTCGACGCCGCTTCCGAACCGCGCGACGGCCGCGGCCGGCTCGTCCTGGCGCTCGGTGAAGTCACCGGGCACGCCCACGCGGTGGCCGGACCGGGACGGCTGATCCGAGAGGCCGGCGTGTTCGGGCCGATGCTGCTGCACGTGCCCGAGGGCGCGCGCGTCGTGCACGAGGAGCACGCGGCGATCTCGCTGCCGAAGGGCTGGTACCGGGTGATCCGGCAGCGCGAGTACGTGCCGGGCTCGGTGCGCGTCGTCGCCGACTGACAACCCCCGGGCACACGGGCGAAGCGAAGACCGGGCGGCACGGGGATGCGGGCCGGCACAGCACTGGGAGAGGAACAGCGTTGATGGACCAGGCCAGTTGGCGGGCGGCGGCAACAGCGACGGGACCGGGCGACCGGGCGGCGGCCGAGGAAGGCGTCCGGCTCGCCTACCGGCGCGCCGGACTCCCCGAACCCGACCGCATCGTGTGGGCGCGCTCGCCCCTCGACGCGACACGGATACTGATGACGGCGACGCACCCGGACGGTCCGGAGCCGGACACCCTCGGCGCCGGTGTCCGCGACGCCGTGCTGGGCGCGCCCTGGGCCGCCGAACGGGAGCGGCTGCACGCACAGTTGGGCCCGGAGAGGTGGAGCGGGCACTGGCGTGCCACGGGCGCGGGCCTGTGGGAGTCGACCCGCACCCTGGTCGACCGGGTACGGGCGGCGGTCGTCGAGGAACTCGCCACCGGCCGTCAGGAGGAGGCTCGGGTCCGCCTGTTGCTCCTTGATGCCGCGCTGGGGCAGCACGACGCGGCCTGGCTGTGCGCGTTCGACTCCGGCGACGACAGCCCCCTGGCAGGCCTTGCCGCCGTGGCCTGCGAGGCGGGCTGGTGGTGGCCCTACGAGAAGACGGCGATCGTCAGCGAACGCCCGCTGGCCCTGCACCGCGACGAAGCGGGCCGTCTGGACCGGGGCGACGGCCCGGCGCTCGGCTACGCGGACGGATTCGCGCTGTACGCCTGGCGCGGTATGCCCGTCCCACGGGACTTCCTGGACGAGCTGACCGCCCTGACTCCGCAGCGGATCCGCGGCGAGGAGAACGCCGAACTCCGCCGGGTGATGCTGGAGTACTACGGCTACGACCGGTACCTGGAGGAGTCCGGAGCGAAACCCGTCCACCGGGACGAGACGGGCGTGCTGTGGCGGGTCGAACTCCAGGGCGACGAGGACGTGGTGATGGTCGAGGTCGTCAACTCCACACCGGAACCGGACGGTACGAGCCGCACCTACTGGCTGAGGGTGCCGCCCACGACCCGTACGGCCCGAGAGGGAGTGGCCTGGACGTTCGGTGTCGGGGCGGACGCGTACGAACCGTTGCGGCAGACGTGAAGGGAGAAGGTCCGCTCTGTCTGGGGTGACGGGCATGTCGACCTCGACGTTCGGTCGACCGCCCTCAGTTGATCCCGCAGAGCTGATTGCCAACCCCTACGCGGAGTACGCGCGGCTGCGCGAGGCCGGGCCCGTCCATAGGGTCACCGGAACGGACGGGCTTCCGGCCTGGCTGGTCACGCGCTACGACGACGTACGCCTGGCCATCGCCGACCCCCGGCTCTCCCTCGGCACACGCAACGCGAAGACCGGCGGGTACCTCGGGCTCGCTCTGCCGCCGGCGCTGGACGCGAACCTGCTGAACACGGACCCTACGGATCACACCCGAACAGGCGCCTTGTGTCCCGGGCGTTCACCCCGCGGCGGATCGCCCTCCCGCGTGAACCCAGCAGGAGGACCGCCGGCTTACTGCTGGACACCGTCGCACCGCTCGGCCACGCCGACCTGATCGCCTCCTGCGCCGCGCCGCTGCCGATCACCGTGAATCTGCGAGGTGCCGGGCGTGGCCCCGCACGGCCGCCAGGATTTCCGGAGCTGGACCGATGCCCGGGTCCAGGGGTGAGCGGCCCGCCTGGCGGGCGGCCGTCCCGTCGTGGAACCGGGCCGGATCTCCGCCGAGATCCGGCCCGGCCCGCGGGTCTCGCCGACTAGCCGACGACTCGGCCCAGTTCGATCCGGTCGATGTTCGGGGCCCATGCGCCCGCGTTCCCGAACGTCACCTTGTTGGCGCCCGCCTTCAGGTCGACGGGGACGCCCAGCGTCCAGTAGTCGTCCCAGCTCCAGGTGTTCTTGAAGGTGACCTTCGGGGCGGCGGCGGTGCCCACTGTGATGTCCGCCGTACGGGACATGATGTCGGTGTTGTAGGAGTGGCCGTTGTCGCGCCGGTCGTTGTGCGCGTAGTGGATGACCAGCATGTAGCGGCCCGGCCTGGGCGCGTCCACGGTGAACTCGGCGGTGCTGGAGGCGCTGTTGCCGAGCCAGCCGATGTAGGAACGGGCGGAGGCGTGGACGGAGTCGACGAGCCTGGCGCCGCCGGCGAGCGTGGCCGAGGCGCCCTCGTAGGCGAGGGTGCCGGACGTCGAGCCGTTGCCCGAGACGTCGAGGGAGTGGACGGAGGCGCCCTTGGCCGTCATCGCGACGCGGTTGTTGCCCGCCACCAGGTACAGCCGCAGGGCCTTGCCGGGCACGGCCGTCACCTTCTGGCCGTGCAGTTCCAGCCGCACCGGCGCCGAGGATCGCGGCACCACCGTGTAGTAGCCGTCGCGCGGTGCGTAGGCGTCGAAGACCGCCTTGTCGCCGGGGCGCAGGACAAGGGCGCCCGTGCCGACGCCGGCGGACGAGGAGTAGTCGAAGGACGGTCGGCCGCTGATGTCCGCGAAGGTGGCCTCGTACGACGCCGAGGGCACGGCGGAGGTGCGGGCGGTCAGGTCGACGCGGTCGAGGGTGACCTCCGCGTCGCCCTTCGCCAGCGTCAGCACGTGCCGGCCGGCCGGGAGGTCGACGGTGACGTCCTTCTTGGCGCGGTAGGTCCAGTTCTCGGTGGAGGGATAGGAGACCGTGGTCGCGGCCCGGCCGTCGATCGACAGCTGCTGCGTGGCGGGGGTCCCGGACTGGTTGCCGTACAGGATCGCCAGGTCGTAGGTCCCGGCCGCGGGCACGTCCACCGTGAAGTCGACCTTGCTGGTGGCCGTGTTGAGCGAGCCGACGTCCTTCGTCCCGGAGGCCGCGTAGCCGTTGGCGTTGCTGACAGTGCCCTGGGTGTAGACCCTGCCGTCGGTGATGGCCGCGTCCTCGGCCTCGTACGACGCCGACCAGGGGACGGACGCGGCGGACGGGGTGCCGGAGCCGCCGGGGGTGAGCGCGATCCGGTACGCGGACATCTTGTGCATGCCACGCAGCGGGACGGTCACCGTACCGTCGGCCGCGACCTTCACCTTCGTACGGGTGAGGACGCGGGGCGTCGCGTGCTGTCCCTCGTAGCCGGACCAGGCGGCCTCGGCGACGGTCGCGGTGACCGTGCGGCCGAAGGCGGACCGGGAGACGTTCTGTACGACGACGTCGGCGTCACCGGCCGAGCCGCCGAGCAGGACCTGCGCCTGGCGGCGCTTCCTGTCGTAGGAGGCCAGACCCTGGAGCGTGTCGACGGTGTTGGCCTGCGGCGGGGTCACCTTGACCGTGTTGCCGGTCAGCCCCGCGTACCAGCGGAAGAACCACCAGCCGCCGTTGGGGATGTTGCTGCGTACGACGTTGCCGTCGAGGTTGCCGGCTGCGTCCCAGTAGGCCTGGTTGGCGTACACCTTGTTCCGCTCGAACATCGAGACCCACTGGGCGAGTTGACCCGGAACGGACAGGTCGCGGCGGTTGGCGTACTCATCGATGTTGATCTTCAGGGGTGCGATGCCGAGGTCACGTTCGATCGAGCGGTAGTTGTCGTGGTTCCCCTGGAAGTTCTTCAGCGAGCTGGAGTCCAGCTCGTGCCAGGTCATGATCTGGGGCAGGACGTTCTCCCGCTTGGCGAAGGCGAGGAAGTCGGTCAGCAGGCGCGTGTGGTAACCGGACTCGTTCGGGCCGGCGATCCTGGCGTCAGGGTCGATCGCGCGGATGCGCTGGTACACCGTCTTCCAGTCCTTGAGGAACCGGTCGCGGTTGACCTCGTACTGCGCCTGGTCGGAGGTGCCGAGGTTGTACCAGATCTGGTCGGGCTCGTTGAAGGGAATGTAGACGAAGCGCTCGCTGTTCGGGTCGGCCGCCACCTCGCTGACGATCTTGTCGACCTTGGGGAGGTAGTCCTCGATGCCGAGGTCCTCGTACGGCCACTTGGAGTAGATGTCCTGCATCATCACGTTGATCTCGCCGCCGCCGTTGCGGAAGAACGACGAGGAGACGGTGAGCGCGTCGCCGTTGGGGTGCTGGGCGCCGCCCTCCGGCTTCTGCGAGATGCTGGTGATCTTCAGGGGTGCCAGCATGGCGTCGCTGGGCACACCGTCGTCGCTGAGCCCGTACAGGGTGCCGTTGGCGCCGAGCATCACCGGCCCTTCGGACGCGGCGAGGTCGACGGTGACGCGCTGCGCGCCGGCTGCCGCCGCGGGCCCCGCGGCGGGGAGGGTGCCTGCCATGGCGGATGCTCCAAGTACGGCTGTGGCAAAGACAGTTGCGGTACGGGATCTCGTGCGGGCTCTTGTGGGGGTGGGGGTGCTCACGCTGGGGGACCTCCGGTCATTTGACGGCTCCACTGGTGACTCCGGACACGATCTTTCGCTGGGCCACCAGGAAGATGGCGACCATGGGCAGGCTCATCACCACGACGTACGCGAAGACGAGATGCCAGTTGTTGAGGTAGAGCTGGGCGCTGGCGACCTTGTAGAGATTGAGCGGCAGGGTCGCCTTCTCTCCGCCGCCGAGGACGAAGAAGGCATAGAAGATGTCGCTCCAGGCGTAGAGCATCACCATGATCGTCGCAGTGGCGATGACCGGCCTGAGCAGCGGCAGGATGATCTGCCGGAAGATCCGCAGCGGCGACGCTCCGTCCATCCGGGCCGCCTCCTCCAGCTCCACCGGGATGGCCCGGATGAAGCCGGTCATGAAGAAGATCGACGTGGACAGGTACATCCCGGTGTAGACGGCGATCATTCCGGGCCGGGTGCCCGCGAGCCCCAGCTGCCGCAGTTCCATGACGATGGTGATGACGGCGGGCGGCAGCAGCAGTCCGCTGATGCAGATCGCGTACGCCGCCGAGACCGGCTTCGACTTGCGGCGAGCGAAGACCCAGGCGGCGCCGGCCCCCAGGACGAGGACCAGGGCGACCGAAGGCACCACGACGAGCAGGGAGTTGAGGAAGCCGCGCAGCATCTCGCCCTGGCTGACTGCCTCTTCGTAGTTGCTGCCCGGCTGCCAGCGATCCGGCAGGTCCAGGTTCGGGGTGATCGCTTCGGCCTGCGGCTTGGCGGAGGTGATGGCGACCAGCCACAGCGGTACGCCGACGGCGAGCACGGCGAGCAGCAGCACGAGCGCCGGACGGCCGTACCGCCAGGCGGGGTTCGCGGCGGATGCCCGATTCACGACCGATGCGGAATGCACAGCGGTGCTCACAACAGCTGCTCCCTTCGGCGCAGTCCGATGACGAGGGGGATCGCGACGGCGACCACGACCAGGAAGAGGACGAGGCTCATCGCGGAGGCCTGGGCGTACAGGCCTTGTCCGAAGATGCGGAACATGTAGATGTTGAGGACCTCCGTGGAGCCCGCGGGCCCGCCGCCCGTCGTGGCCTGCACGATGTCGAAGGTGTTCATCGAGCCGATCAGCGCCGTGGTGACGTTGAAGGTGAGGGCGGGCGCCAGCATCGGCCAGCGCACCGACCAGAAGGTCCGCCACGGCCCGGCGCCGTCGCACTTCGCGGCCTCCAGCATCTCGCCGGGGATGCCTTTGAGGCCGGCGAGGTAGATCAGCATGGACAAACCCATCCACTTCCAGCCGTGGATGACGGTGACGAGGACCAGTGTCCAGGTCGTCGAGCCGAGCCACGGGATGTCCGTGCCCAGCAGGCCGTTGACGGCGCCGTCCTGGTTGAAGAGGGACTGGAAGACATAGCCGGTGGCGAGCGCGGAGATCAGCACGGGCAGGAAGAAGACCGCGCGGAAGAACCGGTTGAACCGCGTGTCCGCCTCCAGCAGCAGCGCCAGACCCAGCCCGAAGCCGTTCTGGAAGAGCGCCGCCAGCAGCGCGTAGAGCAGGGTCGTGCGGATCGCCCGAAACAGTGAGCCGTCGTCGGCGATGGTCGTTAAGTTATCGAGGCCGGTGAAGGCGATGTCCGGGTGGTACGAGGACCAGTTGGTGAACGGGTAGTAGAAGTTGAGCAGGTTCGGCACCAGGAAGAACGCCGCGAAGACGACGATCGCCGGGAGGGCGAACCACCAGGGGTGGTGGACGGCGGCACGGGGCAGCCGTCCCGCCTTTCCCGCCCGGCCCCTGGCGGGAGCCGGTTTCTGCGTGCGCGTGCGTATGGCCGTGTCCGCCATCGGAAAATCCTTGCCCGTCGGGTCGGTCGGTCCAGAAGTCGCTCTAGAAGCCGGGCGCTCCCTGGGCCTTGGCCACCTGCGCGAACTGGTCCTGGATCGCCTGCGCGACCTGCTGCGGACTCTTCTTGCCGTAGAGCATGTCGGCGAGGTACAAGTGCGTGTCGGGCGCGACGATCGCCTTGGCCTGGAAGACACCGATGGCCGTGGGAAGCGCCGCGACCTGGGCCATCGAGGCCTGGGGAAGGCCGTCGGGGGTCGGCACGGACGGCTGCACGGACGGGATCTTCATCGTCTTGATGTAGTCGGCGTAGTCCGGACCGAGCCAGAAGGCCATGAACTGGCGGGAGGCGTTCTGCCGCTTCTCGTCACCGGTGTTGAATGCGACGACGCCGTTGGTCTGGTCGGGCGAGTACATGCCGGTGGCCGACGAGTTGGCGATCGGGAACCAGCCGATCTTCCTGTCGATCTCGGCCGTGGAGTACTTGGCCTGCAACTGGCTCTGGAACGACGTGACGTTGAGGACCATGCCCGACTCGCCCTTCCAGAGGGAGTCGGCCTGCCCGGTGAAGGTGCCGGTTCTGTAGTTCTTCTGCGCGAGCCCGGCGCCGAGCAGCTTCTCCCTGTACTTCCTGATGGCGCCGACGACGACGGGGTCGGTCCACTTCACCCTGTTCTGGTTGAGGTCGGCCCACCACTGCTTGTCGAGGTCGGTGAGCTGGACCTGCATCTGCCACTGCAGCGGCCACTTGTCGCCGCCGGCCTCGTAGAAGCCGGCGGCGTCGGTCCTGTCCTTGACGGTCTTGCCGAGGGCCAGCAACTCGTCGTACGACGTGGGGAAGTCGGCCTCGCTCAGCCCGGCCTCCTCGAAGACGTCCTTGTTGTAGTAGACGCCGAGCATGGCGGGACTGGTGACGATCGCCGCGTACCGCTTGCCGTCGATCATGCCGAGCGACTTCTCGGTGTCACCCAGCTTCGACACCCACTCCTCGCCGTCGAGTTGGAGCAGGTTCTGCTTCGGCTGGATGAAGGGCAGTGTGGAGATGGACGGCTGCCAGAACATCAGGTCCGGCCTGTCGCCCGAGGCGAGCTTGGTCGGCACGTTCTGCTCGTACAGGTCGGGGATCGCCTGTGTCCCGACCTCGGCGCCGGTCGCCTTCTCGAATGCGTCGATGACCTGCTCGGGCGCGCTGAGGGTGTTCTGCGCGGTCCACATGGTCAGCTTCACGCCGTCCAGGCGGGCGGTCGGGTCGACCTTCGTCTGCGTGCCGCCCGAGTCCGAGGAGGAACCGGTGCCGCCGGCGGTGGGGTCACTGCATGCGGTGGCGGACAGGGCGGCGGCGCATATGAACGCCAGCGCGGGCAGGGCTCTTCTCGTCATGACGTGCCTTTCGCGAGCGGGCTCAGGTGGGCGGATCGGTCGAGCGGTCCGGCTGAGGGGGTGCGAGCGGGCGGTTCGGCGGAGCCAGTGAGGGGGAGAGACGGAGTGCGGTACAGGCGGAGCGGGAGCGGGTTCACCCGCGTTCGGGCGGTGGCCCCGAGCTCTCCCGCACCACCAGCTCCGGTACGGAGACGGGGTGCGGGGCGATCTGCGCGGACTCCTCCAGCACACCGTGGAGCAGGGCGAACGCGGACCGCCCGAGGCCGGTGAAGTCCAGGCGTACGGTCGTCAGGGACGGGGTGAGATAGGCGGAGTGCGGGGCGTCGTCGAAGCCGGCCACGCTCACCTCGCCGGGGACCGCGCGGCCGGCCTCGTGGAGGGCGCGGATCACCCCGAGAGCGAGATCGTCGTTGCCGCACAGGATCGCGGTGACACCGGCGTCGCCGGCGAGCTTCAGTCCCGCCGCGTGACCGCCCGCCGGACCCCAGCTTCCCTGCAGGGGGCGGGGTTCCGGTGCTCCGGCTTCCCTGAGTGCCTGCCGCCAGCCGGTCGTCCGGGCGCTGGTGCGCCGGGTGCTGGACGGGATGGCGACGTAGTGCACGGTCTCGTGGCCGAGGGAGAGCAGATGCCGGGTCGCCTCGTGGGCGGCCTCGCGGTCGTCGGTCCACACCCAGGGGCGGTCGCCGCCGGGCGGACTCGCGGGCGTCTCCACCACGCCGACGACCGGCAGTCCGGCGGGAACGGCACCCAGGGCACGTACACCGGCCGGATCGTATGCGATCACGATCAGTCCGCCGCCCGCGTCCGCCGCCCGCTGCACCTGGGCGGCGATGGTGGCCCCGTCGGCCCCGTCGGCCCCGTCGGCCCCGTCGGCCCCGTCGGCCCCGTCG
>NZ_JAVFVX010000003.1:82645-172107 GCF_033441795.1 Streptomyces sp. ADMS
CCCGTCGGCCCCGTCGGCCCCGTCGGCCCCGTCGGCCCCGTCGGCCCCGTCGGCCGATTCGAGGACGCCGACTCCGACGGTGTACGCGGCGGCGCGGGCGGCCTCCTCGATGCCCTGGAGGATCGAGGCGTAGCCGTAGTGCGTGGTGTTGGAGGTGAACACGGTCACGGTGCGGCTGCGTCCGCTGGCGAGGGCGAGCGCGGTGGAGTTGCGCCGGAACCCCAGTTCGTCGATGGCGGCGAGTACCCGGTCACGGGTGGACGGCTTGACGCTGGGGTGGTTGTTGATCACCCGGGAGACGGTCTGGTAGGAGACTCCGGCCGCTGTCGCGACATCCCGGATGCTCACTGAGCGTCTTGTGTGACCGGTCACATTCATGCCAGGATTGTGACCGGTCACATGGTGGTCGTCAAGAGACCGTAACCGTCGATTCACGCGGCAGAAGCAGACCGTCGGCCCAGCCGGCAGCGGGAGGGGAAGACGTTGACCGGTACGTCGGATTCGGCGGGCACGGCCCCCGGCACCACCCAGCACGAGTTCGTCTGGGGCCACCGAGCCCTGGAGGCCGAGTTCGCAACCGGTACCGACGGAGCCCTGCGGCTGGTCAGGCTGACCCGCCCCCACTCGCGACCCCTTTCGGGCGGGACGCCCCCCATCGGCGACCCGGCGCCCGAACCCGGCCCGGACGCCCCCCTCCACCTCGTGGAACTCACCGCCCTGGGCCACGGCAGCGGCTGGTCGGGCCCCCGGTTCACCGGAACGGCACTCGGCGCCCGGCTGCGGCACCGGGGCCACACCACCCGGGAAGCCGACGGCTGGACATGTCTGACCGTCGAACTCCACGATCCCCGGACCGGGGTGACCGCCTTCGTCGAGCTGTCCTCGCCCGTCGGAGTGCCCGTGCTGCGCTCCCGCGTCCGCCTCCGCAACGAGGGAGAGGAACCCTTCGTCCTCCAGTCCGTCAGCAGCCTGCTGCTCGGCGCCCTTCCTGCTCCCGGCGGTCTCGACATCCACCGCGCCCGCAACGACTGGCTGGCGGAGTGCCGCTGGCACGCCGAACCGCTGCGCGACACCGTCGCCGACATCCATGTCGACGTCCATCAGCACGACAGCCGGGCGGCGCTGACCCTGACCGGACGCGGCAGCTGGCCCACCGACGGGCACCTTCCGATGGGCGCCCTCACCGAACGCGGCGGCGACCGGGCATGGCTGTGGCAGATCGAATCTCCGGCGGGCTGGCGCTGGGATCTGGGCGAGCGCGACCACGGTGCGTGTCTGGCGCTGAACGGGCCCATGGACGCGGAGCACCAGTGGCGGGTCCGCCTCGCGCCCGGCTCCGAGTTCACCACCGTGCCGGGCGTCCTGGCCCTCGGGTCCGGCCTGGACGACGCCTTCGCCGCCCTGACCTCGTACCGCCGTGCCGTACGCCGCCCGCACCCGGACCACACCGCACTGCCGGTCGTCTTCAACGACTACATGAACACCCTGATGGGCGACCCGACGACGGAGAAACTGCTGCCGCTGATCGACGCCGCCGCCCGGGCCGGGGCGGAGTACTTCTGCATCGACTCCGGCTGGTACGACGACAGCACCGAGGGCTGGTGGGACAGCGTCGGTGAGTGGCTGCCCTCGCCGCGCCGCTTCCCCGACGGCGGAATCCACGCGGTCCTGGACCGGATCAGGGAGCGCGGCATGGTGCCCGGCCTGTGGCTGGAGCCGGAGGTCGTGGGAGTACGCAGCCCGGTCGCGTCCCGACTTCCGCCGGAGGCCTTCTTCCAGCGGGACGGCGTGCGCCTGAGCGAACAGGGCCGCCACCAGCTGGACCTGCGTCATCCGGCCGCCCGGGCGCACCTCGACAAGACGGTGGACCGGATCGTCGGTGACTGGGGGGTCGGTTATCTCAAGCTGGACTACAACATCGTGGTCGATCCCGGGACCTGTGCTCCCGGGGACATCGCGCCGGGAGCCGGGCTGCTCGGCCATGCCCAGGCCTACCTGGACTGGCTCGGCGAGGTGCTGGACCGCCACCCGGCCCTGGTGATCGAGAACTGTGCCTCGGGCGG
Organism: Streptomyces sp. ADMS; assembly: GCF_033441795.1. Classification (NCBI taxonomy): domain Bacteria; kingdom Bacillati; phylum Actinomycetota; class Actinomycetes; order Kitasatosporales; family Streptomycetaceae; genus Streptomyces; species Streptomyces sp. ADMS. The sequence goes on from NZ_JAVFVX010000003.1 coordinate 84,709, forward strand.
GATGCGGATGGACGGGGCGACCCTGGCCGTCACCCAGCTCCAGTCCACCAGCGACCAGCAGGACCCGTTGAACTGCCCGCCGATCGCCGCCGCCGCGCCGACGGCGGTCCCGCCCGAGCAGGGCGCCGTCTGGGCCTACCCGCAGCCCGGCTTCGACGACGACCTGATCACCTTCACCCTGGGCGGGGCGCTGCTCGGCCGGATCCATCTGTCGGGCCATCTGGACCGGATGCCGGAGCAGCAGCTCGCGCTCGTACGGGACGCGGTGACCGTGTACAAGACGCTCCGCGGCGATCTCTCGGAGGCCGTCCCGTTCTGGCCGCTCGGTCTGCCGGGGTGGACGGACGAGTGGCTGGCCCTGGGCATGCGGGTGCCCGGTGGCCGCACGTCCTACCTCTCGGTCTGGCGCCGCGGCGGGGAGACGGAACTCCGCTTGCCGGTGGGGCACCTGAAGGGCCGGGAGGTCTCTGCGGAGGTCCTGTATCCGGCCGCTCCGGCCGGCGGCTCGGCGGTGTGGGACGGGGAGGGGCTGCGGGTGTCGCTGCCGCGCACGCCCGCTGTGCTGCTGATCCGTCTGACGTCGGGCGCGTAGGCAGACGGGGGCCCGGTGGGGGCCGGCGGCATCGCGGGTCGTGAAAGGGGGGACTGCGTCCTCGCCGGCCGGTTGTGGGTCACATCCCCCCGACTGCGCCTGATCCCGCGCGTTCGTCGAGGCCCTGCAGTACAGCAGCTCCTGCAAGCCAGGTGGCGTGAGCCGATCTACGCTGATGTGAACCGCTTCGTTCGTCGAGGAGAACCGCAGGTGGTGGCGGTCGGCGCGAGGCAAGCGGGGACACCGTCGCGTCCGGAGTGCATCCGAAGCAGGCTCGGACCCGGAAGTGATCACCAGGGGGCACCGTCGAACGATGGGCCAGGCAGAGATGAAGCATTACGAGCGCCGGACCGCCGGACGCCCGACGAACGGGACCCGGACGCCCGCACCCGGTACCGCCGGCGTGCCCCCTTCCGTCCCGTCACGTTCGGCGTCCCTGCCCGCACCGTCGCGCGGGCAGGGGCGGACGCGGACCGATCACCTGTCAGTTCCTCTCCCTGCTCCCCGGAGTGCGCACCATGAACGTCTCGGTCGTCCTGTTCACCGCCGATCTGCGTCTGCACGACCATCCGCCGTTGCGGGCCGCCCTGGACCACGGCCGCCAGGCCGTCCCGCTGTTCGTGCGCGACCCGGCGGTGGACGGTGCCGGGTTCGCCGTACCCAACCGGCTGGCGTTTCTCGCCGACTGTCTGCGCGACCTCGACACCGGCCTGCGTGAACGGGGCGGCCGGCTGGTCGTACGCAACGGTGACCTCGCCGGCGAGGTGTGCCGGGTCGCCGCCCAGGCGGGCGCCGACGAGGTGCACATGGCCGCCGACGTCAGCGGCCACGCGCGCCGGCGCGAGGAACGGCTGCGCCGTGCCCTGGAGGCGGACGGCGTACGGCTGCACGTGCATGACACGGTGACCGTCGCCGTCGCCCCGGGTGCCGTGGTCCCGACCGCCTCGGACCACTTCGCCGTCTTCACGCCGTACTTCCGGCACTGGTCGCGGCAGCCGCTGCGGGAGCCGCTCGGGGCGCCCCGGACGGTGCGGGTCCCGGACGGTGTCGGATCCGAGCCCCTGCCCTCGCGGAGCGGCCTGCCGGGCCTGTCGGAGGGGCTCGCCACCGGCGGCGAGATCGAGGGCCGCGCGCGGCTCACCGCCTGGCTGCGTGGCGGGCCGGCATCGTACGAGGACCGCCATGACGACCTGGCCGGCGATGCCACCTCCCGGCTCTCCCCGCATCTGCACTTCGGCACCCTCTCCGCCGTCGAACTCGTCCACCGGGCCCGCCGGGCGGGCGGACCGGGCGCCGACGCCTTCGTACGGCAGCTCGCCTGGCGCGACTTCCACCGCCAGGTGCTCGCGGCCCGCCCGGCCGCGGCCGCCTCCGACTACCGCACCCGGCAGGACCGTTGGCGGTCCGGGCCGCAGGCGCGGGAGGACGTCGAGGCGTGGAAGGAGGGCCGTACCGGCTATCCGATCGTCGACGCGGCGATGCGTCAGCTGCGGCACGAGGGCTGGATGCACAATCGGGGGCGCCTGCTGACCGCGAGTTTCCTCACCAAGACGCTGTACGTCGACTGGCGGGTCGGCGCCCGGCACTTCCTGGACCTGCTGGTGGACGGAGACGTGGCCAACAACCAGCTCAACTGGCAGTGGACGGCCGGCACCGGGACGGACACCCGCCCCAACCGGGTTCTCAACCCCGTCACCCAGGCCAAGCGGTACGACCCCGACGGCGTGTACGTGCGACGCTGGGTCCCCGAACTTCGGCCGCTGGCGGGAACGGCGGTGCACGAGCCGTGGAAACTGCGCGGCCTGGACCGCGCCGCCGTCGACTACCCGGACCCCATCGTCGACCTGTCCGACGGGCTCGCCCGGTTCAAGCGGGCGCGCGGCCTCGACTGAGTCACCTCACACACCACCCCGGGCGCGTCCGGTGGCTCCTTCGCTGGAGCGGACGATCTCATCGGCGTACAGCGCCGCAAGGTGTCCATGGCGTCCTTGCAGGGGAGCCGGGGCGTCCCGCGGCGCGATCGGCCGGACCGGCTGTGGTGGCTGCCTTGTGGGAGTGGCGGTCTCACTGGTGCTCCGTGAACGCGTCGCCTTCGTACCGGGCCTCCAGGGTGTCCAGGGCGTCGGTCAGTGACGTGGGCCGGGGCATCGCAGGGTCCGATCGGCCGAGCCAGCCGGGGCCGCTCGGTATCACCAGGGGACTGCGGCGGGCGCCCCTCACACCCCACCGGGCGCGGGCGACGCGCCGGGCCAGCGACAGGCTCGCCGTGGAGCGGGACTGCGCCCACAGGACGACGGCCACCGGTCCGAGCCGGTCCACCGCTGCCGTCAGCGCCTCCGCGGGGACGGCGGCCCCGAACATCCGGGTGGGCAGGCCCCGTTCGCCCAGTCCGGCATGGAGCGCCTCCAGCGGCAGCGTGTGCTGTTCACCGGGCATACAGGCCAGAACCACCGGCCCGGGTGCCGAGGTGCCGCCGGAGCCGGCCACCGCCGGGCGGGCGAAGCGGCGCAGCGTGGTGGAGCACCTGCCAGGACAGCAGGTGCTCCACCTCGACGTAGCGATCCCCGGACGAGGCCCATTTGCGGCCCACGGAGTGCAGCGTCGGCACCATCACCTCCTGCCAGGCGACCACGAGACCGTGGGTGTCGACCGCCGTGGCCAGCTGCTGCTCCACCGCGGGCGCGTCGAGCCGTACGGCGGCGCGGGCGAGCCCCCGGCACTCCTGGCGCACATCGCCCAGGGGAAGCGCGCCCGCCGCGCGAGAGCTGTTGCGGGACGCCGGTTTCGCCGCGGTCGCCGACGCCCGGCCTCCGCCGGAGACCCAGGCCGCCGTCTCCCGCGCGGCGCGGGCCGCCTCCGCGGGCGGCACACCGGTGGACGTGAGCCGGCAGCAGAGGGTGCTGCGGCTCGCCTTCTACGAGGACCTGAGCCAGAGCCAGATCGCCGAGCGCACGGGCTGGCCCCTGGGGACGGGCAAGAGCCACACACGGCGCGGGCTGTACCGGCTGAAGCGCGAGCTCGAAGTCGTCTTCGACGCGGACGCGGTGTGACTGTGCGCGCGGCATCCGCGCGATGACGCTCGACTCGAACATGGACCGCAGTCTCGGCAGCTGGGCCTGTCAGAAGACCGGGACGGTCGCGAGGGAGGATCGTACGGTCGGTTCGCGGACTGGTGCGCCCGCACTCCGTTTTGCGCACTCCACGACCGGAGTCCGCTTCCTGTTCGATTCCCTCTACCGGCGCGCCGACGCCGGAAGGCTGGTTCTGCCGGGGGATCCGCCCCTACACCTTCATCACTCTGGACGCCGGCCGAAGCGGGCGACGGCCGGCATCGCCCAGTCCTTCACCGGCAACGGTGCCCCCGTGGTCCAGCGGAACGACCTGAATGTCGACGACCAACTCTGGAAGATCGTCCGCGCCAGCTGAGCGGAGGCCGCCCGGCTGCGTCATCGGGCTCACCAGGAGGCCCCGGCGCCGCCCTCATGGCCTGAGCCACCTTGTGATCGACGCCGGGTGGGGTGTGCCGAACCGACCCCCCACCAACTCATGGGCAGTGCTTGGGTTTCGGCCAAGGACTTCTCTCGTGGCTGCCAAGAACGGTTCAACACCTGATCATGATTCACCCACGCTCGTCCATGATTCAGCAACCCGAACGGAGGAGCGTCGAGGTGGACGTATGTTCCCCTTCGTGATCTCTGACCCAACACCCCACAGGGCCGTCCGCGCGCAGCGGACGACATCCGTCGCCTCGATCTCCGGCGCGACGTCCCCCGCCCGGCGCTCCCTCCTCCGCGCCGCGCTCACCGGGACCGCGGTCCTCGGCGCCGGCCTGGCCATCGGCGCCGAACCCGCGGCCGCCACACCCCCCACCGCAGCTCGGCGAAAGCGGCCCACCAACGCCAAGGAGGCCCTGCGGGAGCTGAACGAGGGGAACCGCCGCTGGCGAACCTTCCGCCAGCAGCATCCCGACGAGTCTCCCGCCGTCCGGCAGGCGCTGACGACCGGTCAGCACCCCTTCGCCCTCGTGCTCGGCTGCATCGACTCCCGGGTGCCTCCGGAGGTCGTCTTCGACCAGGGACTCGGCGACCTGATGACCATCCGCAGCGCCGGGCAGGTCCTTGACGAGGCCGTGCTCGGCAGCCTCGCGTTCGGCGTGCTCGAACTGGGGATCCCCCTGCTCATGGTGCTCGGCCACCAGTCGTGCGGGGCCGTGAAGGCCACCGTCGAGGCGGACGCGTCGGGCGAGGAACTGCCCGCCCACATCCAGTACCTGGCCGACCAGATCAGCCCGGCCATCGATCGCAGCAAGCAGGGCGACGCGCGCATCGACGCGACGATCGATGCCAACGTACGGCGCATCCGGGCACGGCTCGCGGCGGAACCTGATCTCGCGGCCAAGGTGGATTCGGGTGCCCTGTCCATCGTCGGCGCCCGCTACGAACTGACCACCCAGCGAGTGCACCGCATCAGCTGACCGTCGTACTCCCAGGAGGTGGCCGCGGTGGACAGCCACCGCGGCCACCTCCTCTCCGAATGCCGGCCCCCGACAGACTTGAGGGATGTGCAGGAGAGCCAGGAGTCGGTGCTGTGGTCGCTGTGGAGAAGCAGCGCCGAGAGGTCGTGGTCGGTCCGTCTCCCCGTCTCCTTTTTCAGTACACGAAGAAGCGCAGCTGGTGCCGCTGCCGGCCAGGTCCAGGCAAAGGTGAGCTCGTCGTCGAGGTCCCGCCCGAGGTGCAGGACGGTCACCCGGTCGCCCGCCGAGGCGATCAGCTCGTCCTGCGCCGAGAGCATCTCCTCGTAGGTGTGCTGGTAGCGGCCGTACGTGGGAAGGCTGAGCAGGTCCAGCACTCCGTGCGCCAACTGCGTCAGCACGTTTTCGCGCGACCTCTCGTCGCCGAGCGCCCTCGTCACACACCGCATCCAGAACTCTTCGGTGTCCGGCACGTTCGCCGGGAAGCCGAGGAAGCAGGAGTTGTGCCGGACGTGATCGCCCACCATCTCGCTCACCGTTCGCAGCGTCCGCTTCGCGGTGTGCAACACAGCGGCCTCGGAGAGTCCCGACAGCCGCTGCAGCAACTGCGCCGAGAGCTTGAAGCCCACGGATGTCAGCGCCACGTCGAACTGCCGCGCGGCGGCGTTCCCTCCCCGGCGGAGCCCTTGGGCCAGGGGAGGCGGTGGGTGTGCCGGATGACCAGAGATTCGAGACTGTGCGCCATCCGGGGACGGTCGCAGAGGTGTACGAGTCAGCGCACAGGACTTTTCTCCACGGGCCCGGGCGCACGGCCCGTCACTCCAGCCGTCCTGGAGCCCCCTGGGCGTGCGGCCGGCGCCCGCAGCTGACGCGGACATGAGGCGCGCGTGAAAAACTGGGTATGAGCTTGTCCGGACCGGACGAGAGGCGGAGGACGAAGTGGACTGGGGACGGTTCGCGCAGCAGATGGCGTCGATGGCGCGAGATCTCCTGGCGCAGGACACGGTCGGATCCACACTCGAGCGGATCACGGCATCGGCCATCGAGCTGGTGGAGGGCTGTGACGCGGCCGGCATCCTGGTGCTGCAGGGCAACGAGATGGAGACACTCGCCCCCACCGACCAGCTGGTCATCGACAGCGACGAACTTCAGGTGCGGTTGAGTGAAGGACCGTGCTTCGAGGCAGCCCGCACCGCACAGGGAGAGCGGGTCTTCCGCATCGCCGACCTCACCGGTGAGCAGTTGCGCTGGCCCGCCTACGCCCCGCAGGCCCAGGCGCTCGGGGTGGGCAGCATGATGGGCTTCCTGCTGTTCACCGACGACGAGGACCTTGGCGCGCTGAACCTCTATTCCCGCAAACCCGGCGCGTTCACCGAGGCCAGCGAGCTGGCCGGCTGGCTGCTGGCCTCTCACGCCGCGGTCGCTTTCTCCAGCGCCCGCACGCATGCCCAGATGGAAAGGGCCGTTGCCACCCGCCACGTCATCGGTGAAGCGATGGGCATCATCATGGGCCGCCACCACGTCTCGGAAGAGCAGGCGTTCGATGTGCTGCGCCGCTACTCGCAGGAGAAGAACGTCAAACTCCGCGAGGTTGCCAGACGGGTCTGCGAAGAGGGCAGTCTCCCGTGACCTCGGTGGGCGGCTCCCCCGGCACAACGTCTGAACCAGAGGAACCTGAGCCGGGCCGACCCCATGGGATGTCGAACCGTCCTGTGGACCAAGTCCCCCTTCCCGCTCCGTCCACACCCGAGTTCCTGGTCAGACGGTGGGGAACCGGCGACCCCGGCCGCTGAGGTAGCCGTCGACCTCCTGTTCGTCGAACCGGTGCGCGACAAACGCCTCCCGCGTGCTCTGGGCATGGCGTGCGGTCCGCGACGGGCCCGTACAGAACCCCCCGTCCGGCTCCATCCTGGCGCTAGGAGTGGGGAACCCGTGACCACCAGGCTCAACAGACCCCGCCGTCCTGCCAGGACGTCAGCATGAGCGCCCGCTCAGGCACCGGTCCGGTGCCGTTGGAGTGCATGGCCTTGATCAGGGCGCACTTGCCGTCGGCCTGCCCGGTGGACGAGGAGCGAGGCGTCATCCTCAAGGTGCCCGGGCCGGTGCGGGAGGGATTCGGCGCTCGGGCCGGGCGGGTGCGGGCGGACGTTCCTGAAGCGCGCCGGCTCAATGGGAGGCTCGTCCCGCCGGAGGCGGGGAATCGACGGGGGTGACCCGGCGGTGGCGGCCCGTCGGGGCACCCGCGCCGGGCCGTCCGTCGACCGGCCTGCAAGAAGCGGCCGAGGGTGCCACTCACATAGAGGGAACGTGACGGGGTACCCGAGTCCTCCCGACCGATCAAGCCCGACCAATCAAGGGAGCCGACTCGTGATCATTGCTGCAATTGTCGGAGTGTGTGTGGTCCTGGCCGTGCTGGCCTTCTTCGTCCCGCGTCTCTCGCGTCACCCCGAACGCGGCACGCAACGTTCGCTCGGCGCCGGCGCGCGGGCCGGCGGCAAGGCGCCCGGGGTTCTGGGCAGGCTTTTCAGCAAGCCGTTCCGGTCCAGTTCCCGCGCCGTGGGCCGTAGCGGCTCCGCCGGTCGTCGCACCCGTGGCCGCCTGCCCTTCTGACCTCGGCGAGGCCAGGCCGGATCTGGCCATGACTGTCCAGGACAGGTGAGGTCTCCACGGTGGACGGCGGATCCTGTCCTGGACGGTCGGGGGCGCGCACACCAATACCGAGGACACGTAATCGTGCGGGAGTGGCGGGATGAACGCAGAACAGGCCGACCGGCTGCTGGACGGGCTGACCGTGGACACCAGCAGGCAGGAGCGACCGATCCTGCTGGACGGGACCGGCCGCCCCCTCCGGACCTGGCGCGAGAACCATCCGTACGGCCGCAAGATCGGCCTCAAGGAGTACGAGCGGCTCAAGCGCGTCCTGCAGATCGAGCTGCTCAAGCTCCAGAGGTGGGTCAAGGACACCGGCGCCCGCGTGATCGTCGTGTGTGAAGGGCGCGACGCGGCGGGCAAGGGCGGCACGATCCAACGCCTCACCGAGCGGCTCAACCCCCGCGGCGCACGAGTGGTGGCCCTGGACAAGCCCACCGAGCGGGAGGCGGGTCAGTGGTACTTCCAGCGGTACATCCCACACCTGCCGACGGCGGGAGAGATCGTCTTCTTCGACCGTTCCTGGTACAACCGGGCCGGCGTGGAGCGCGTGATGGGCTACTGCTCGAAGGACCAGTACGAGCTGTTCCTCGAGCAGTGCCCGGCCTTCGAGCGAATGCTCGTCGACGACGGCATCCTGCTGATCAAGTTCTGGTTCTCCGTGTCCCGCGCCGAGCAGCGAACCCGGTTCGCCATCCGGCAGGTCGACCCGGTGCGCCAGTGGAAACTCTCCCCCACCGACGTGGCCTCACTGGACCGGTGGGACGACTACACCGAGGCCAAGGTCGACATGTTCCGCGCCACCGACACCGAAAGCGCCCCCTGGACCGTCGTCAAGAGCAACGACAAGCGTCGCGCCCGACTGGAAACCATGCGCAGTCTGTTGTCGCGGATCGACTACACCAGCAAGGATCCCGAGGCGGTCGGCACCCCCGACAGGCTCATCGTCGGCGCCGCCAACACTCTCCTGGAGCCCGGCGAGGAGGACGCCACTCTTTCGCCCACTCCTCTGGCGCATCGCACCAGCGGGCCCGGCAGCCACCCCGAATCCACCTGACGACCGACCGCCGCAGTCGTCCGCTGTACGGTTCTCCCGGCGGTGAGATCGCGTTCCTCATCCGGCCGGAGGAAACCACAGGAGGAGACGATCTCGATGGGGACCGTTGTGCACGTCCCGCAGACGCGGGACATGATCGGGGAGGAGCTTTCCGGAGACGAGGCACTCACGGCGCTCAGGCACTACGGAGGCCGTCGGCTGTTCCTCGACGCGTTCGCCCGGTTCCGCTACGCCGACGGTTTCACCAGTTCCCGTTCGCTCGCGTTCCAAGTGGTCCTGGGCCTGGTGCCGTTCACCATCGCGCTGGTCGGTGTGGCCACCACCGTGCACACGGAGAGCGTGGGGCGGGTCATCGAACTCACCCTGGGCCAGATCGTGCCGGGCGCCAGCGCGAGTCTGGTCGAGGACGCTCTGGACGCCACCGCGCGCAGCGCCGGTTCCGGAGCCTGGAACGCGGTCGCCATGTGGGTGGGACTGGCCTTCGCCGTACTCAACCTCGCCTCGGCGATGGCACAGGTCGAGCGGGGCGCCAACCGCATCTACGGCATCGAACGCGACCGGCCGTTCCTGGCCAAGTACGGGCGGTCCCTGCTCCTCGCTCTCGCGGCGGGCATGCCGATGGTCCTGGGGTTCCTCGTGCTCGTCGCGGGGGATGCCGTCTGGGACGCGGTGGTGGAGGCATTCGGCCGGCCCCGGGACACGTTCGCCTGGTGCAGGCCCCTGGTAGTGCCGTTGGGCGTGGTACTCGCCTGGGTCGCGTCGGCTGTGATCTTCCGCTGGGCTCCGCGCAGGGACCAGCCGGGGTACACATGGCTCGCGTTCGGCTCGGCGGTCCACCTCGTCCTGTGGATCACGGCAACGTGGCTGCTGGCGTTCTACGTTGCCAAGAGCGGATCATTCGGCGCCGTGTACGGACCGCTGACGGCGTTCGTCGCCCTGCTGCTGTGGGCCAACCTGACCGGCGTGGCGCTCTTCCTGGGCATCGCGTTCGCCGCGCAACTCGAAGCGGCCCGGGCCGGAATCACCGAGGCCGTGCAGCCGGATCCAGGGCCGGGGCCCTGACCCCGGCCGCAGCGTGGGCAGGCCGAGCGCGGGTGCGATGAAGTCGTTCGCCTCGGCGCCCCACGTGGTCGCCCACACCAGGTCGTACAGTTCGGCCAGCTGCAACAGCCCTGTTCCGTGGGCCGAGTTGAGCCACACCCGCAGCGGCTTGACATAGGCGCGGGGCTCGCCGGGAAACCGGGCGATCCAGCCCTCAGGCTTCATCCGGTGGGTCGCGTAGCCCTCGGGACGGCGCTCGGGCTCGGCCGCATACGGGTTCAGCGGGCCGTCCACGTCCAGGTAGAGGAAGGGCCGGGTGCCGGGCATCGAGGGCCTCCTACGTCCTGGCGGGGCCGCGGCGTGATGAGCCTAGCGCTCGCGGAGGCCGGCGATCCCGCGATTTTCCGGGCCCGGAAAGGGAGGGAGACCGGGGTGCTGTCGAGGGCCGGTGACGCCGAGGACTTTCGCCCGGCCGGTGGGGTCGGCGGTCGGAAGCTTCGGGCCCGCGGGACTGCCGGGACGACGAACGTGAGGTGAAACGACGAGTGGCCCGCACGGCCTGCCGGGGTCCGCCTCGGTGGACGCGGTCAGCTGATGCACACCAGCCCGAGCAGACAGAGCTCCGGGGACGAGGACGACGGGGAGGTCGCGGACGGCGAGGGAGTCGCCGTCGATGTGTCCGTCCTGGAAGTGCTGGTGCTGGTGCTGGTGCTGTCGGTGGCCGTGGGTGTGGAAGTGGTCGTCGTCTCCGTAGACGTGTTCGCGGCACCGGACACAGTGGAGGCCGCCTGCGAGCCGGGCGAAGCCGTCGTGGTCGTCGGCGGAGCCGTGACGGTGTTCTGCTGTGTCGCCCGGTGCTTCGCCATGCCCTGGGGCGCCGGGGTCGCTTGGGGAGTGGCGGCGTTCCGTTCGTGCGGCGCGTTCACCGCCGGGAAACGGGCCGCGGACGAGGTGCGCTCGGCGACATCCGTGCCGGTCGGCGTCGACGATGCTGGAGTGGGGTCCGGCATCTGCTCCTCCGCCATCCCCATGACCTCCCTGTCCGGCACGGAGGCCGCCTGAGTTCGGTCGGGGGTCTGGCGGTTCAGCGAGGAGACGGTCAGGCCTCCGCCGACCAGGGCGACCGCGGTGGCGACCAGGGCCCTGCGCTGTGTCTTCCTCCAGCGTTCCCGCTGGCGACGCCGCGCCGCCCGGCCCGCAGGCGCGGGGGACGGGGCGTCCGAGCCGTCGTACGGGTGCTCCGGCGGCGCCTGGCTGAATTCTCCGGCGCCGGAATCCACGTCGTTCCACAAACGGGACGGGACGTGGCGCGCAGCGTCGCCCGTCGCGGCGGCCGGTGCGGGCGTGCCGTCGGGGAGGGGAGCGATGTCCGGGGCGTAGGCGCCACACCCGGGGCACACGAGGGCACCGTTGAGATGCCGACGGCACGTGGAGCAGTAGTCCATCTACGGTCTTCCTGTGTTCACTTTCGCACGGGGGAGCGAGTCGCGAGCAAAGGTAGCGAGGCTTTCGAAAGGGTGTGTGCAGCCTGTGTGACGCTCCTGCACAGATGCGTCCAGGGGCGTTACCGCCGTACGGCACATCCCTGAAGCGGGCGGCGCCGAACGGGTGACCCGTCCGCGTGCGCGGGGAACCGATCGTGCTTCGAGCACGGCCACATGTGCGCCGGGTCGTCTCCTTCGCGCCGTGAAGTGCCGGTGAAAACCCTGTGGAAGTGGTGTCGGTGGGGCCGTTTATGCTGCACCGGACGATCACGCGGGACCAGGGGAGGCGCGGCATGTTGGGCAGGCTGTTCGGCAGGGGGGGGGCGGAGAGACCGGCGGCGGATCCGCACGTCCTTCCCGTCCCGCGCAGGCAGAAGAACGGGATGTACACACTGCGCGCGCTCGGGGACGCGCGGGTGCTCGCGCTGGTGGAGGCGGCCGACGCCGGTGACTGGGAGGCGGTGAAGGCGGCGCTGGCCCCCTTCGATCTCGGCCGCGACCACCAGGTACTCGGTGAGCTGGCCGACCTGGACGGTGTGCAGGACTGGATCGGCCGGGCCGTCGCGGAGGACAAGGAGCACAGGGCGACCGCCCTGCTGATATCCGGGACGCGCCACATCAACTGGGGCTGGGAGGCCCGCACCGCCGAGCGTGCCGTGAACGTTACGCAGGAGCAGTGGCGGGTCTTCCACGAGCGGCTCCGCATCGCCGAGGAACAGCTGCTCGCGGCCGCCGAGTTGCGGCCGGACTGGGTAACGCCGTGGCGCCACCTCCTCACCTCCGGTCGTGGCATGACGCTCGGCCCCGCCGTCAACGAGACCCGCCGCGACGCCGCCCTGCGCCGCGACCCACTGGACCTGGAGACCCACTTGGAGTGGGTGTCGCAGCTTCAGCCCCGCTGGGGCGGCAAGCCCGGCCAGGCCCTGACGTTCGCCCAGGAGGCCTTTGCCGGCGCCCCGCAAGGGCATCGCCTCGGCTGCGTGATCGCCATGGCGCACATCGAGGAGTGGGTCGAGTCGGAGCGTGGCGACTATCTCGAAACCTCCGAGATCCAGGCGCAGTTGAGGGAAGCGGCCGATCACAGCATCCTCCACCCCGCCTACGCGTGGCGCCCGGGCTGGCAGCACGACTTCAACATGTTCGCCATGGCCCTGTCGCTGGCCGGTGAGCGCCACACGATCCGCCGCGTCTTCCAGACGCTGGACGGCGCCTACACCAAGTGGCCATGGACCTACTTCGCGGAGCCCGAGAAGCAGTTCGCCCGCCGGCACCGCCGTGCCTGAGTACCCGCCGGCTCCGGCGCCGCCCGCCCGCCATCCGTCGCCCCTCCGATTCCGGACCGCCCGATGACTCTGCCCGACACCCCCACGGCCCCGGCCGGCGCCGACCGCACCTTCCAGGTGGATCTGCGCGGCCTCGTCGACCTCCTCTCCCACCACCTCTACTCCAGCCCCCGCGTCTATCTGCGCGAACTGATGCAGAACGCGGTGGACGCGCTGACCGCCCGACGCGCCCTCGAACCGACCGCACCCGCCGGCGCCTTCGGTATCCGCCTGCACGCCGACGGTTCGGTGGTCCGCGTCGAGGACGATGGCGTCGGACTCACCGAGGCCGACGTGCACACCTTCCTCGCCACCATCGGCCGCAGCAGCAAGCGCGCCGAGAGGATCGCCGAGCAACGCGGCGACTTCATCGGCCAGTTCGGCATCGGCCTGCTCTCCTGCTTCCTGGTCGCGGACGAGATCCACGTCCTGAGCCGCTCCGCCCGGACCCCTGACGCCCCCGCCGTGGAGTGGCGCGGACGCGGTGACGGCAGTTACACCGTCCGCACCCTGCCCGCCTCCGCCCGCCCCCGGCCCGGCACCACCGTCACGCTGACGCCGCGCGGTGACGCGGGCGAGTGGACCCGCCCGGCGCAGGTGCACGTGCTGGCCCGGCACTTCGGCTCCCTGCTGCGCCACCCGGTGACCTTCGACGACGGCACCGGCGGCCCGGGCGCCTCCGTCAATCCCGAGCCCGCCCCCTGGGCCCGTACGCACCCCACACCGGGAGCCCGCTCCCGTGCGCTGGCCGCGTACGGCGAGGAGGTCTTCGGGTTCAGGCCGCTGGACACCATCGAACTGGACCTGCCGGCCGTGGGCCTCAAGGGCATCGCCTGCGTGTTGCCCGAGCGCTGCTGCCCCTGCTGCGCACCGGCAGCACCGACCGGGCCCGCGAACTGCACCTCGCCGGTTACCGCGGCTGCCGCCGTAACCCCTCGATGGCCCAGGAGGTCGGCCGGCACCTGGAGTTCTGCGCGCTGACGGGCAACGAGGCACGCGGCCTGGAACTGCTCGCCGAGAACCGGAACCTGTTCGACGAGGTGGACTCGCCGCTGGACCTGCTCGGCTTCCTCACCGGCGTGGAGGTCCTCCTCCAGCGCGTCGAGCTCCTCGGCCGTGGCGAACTGCCCGCCGCCGGGTACGCGGGCCGGACCTGGACGGCGGCAGGTCTGCGCGCCGAGGTGCAGGGCCGCGCAGACGACCTGGCCGCCCGCTTCGACGCCCGCAACGGAACCACCGCCCAGTCCGACCGCCGCAGGGCCCGCCTCGACCGTACCCCGCTTCTGGACGCGCTGGAGCTGACCCTGCGCACCCGCGGCCTCGACGAGGTGGCGGCGGCCGCACCGGTCGCCGCACCCGCCGCCGCCGTCCCCGACTCACTGCCCGAACTCATCCTCCGGGCGAGGACGCTGGAGGAGCAGGGGCACCCGGACTCGGGGGCCTGCTGGGCGCGGCTGCGCACGCTCGTCGCCGCCCGCGAGTACGCCCACCCCGACGACCCGGCCGTGGGCCCCCTCGTGCAACTGCGCGCGGACCTGCTGGCCGAGGAGGCGAACCGGGTGGGTGAGAAGGACGAGTTCGCCGACGCCGCCGCCCTCCACGAGGAGGCCGCGGCCCTGTGCGACGACGCCGGAGCGCCCGGGTACGCGGCGCTCGCCCGTGCCTGCGCCCTGTTCGCCACCGCCGAGATCCCGGCCGAGGGCGCGGGCGCAGCCGAGGCGAAGGCCGCCGCGCTGACCGCCGCCCACGCCTCCATGGTCCGCCTGCACGAGGAGACCCCCGGCCTCGCTCCCCATCAGGAGGCCCGCCTGCTGCGGCTGCGGGCGACCGCCCTCGGCCTGCGCCTGCAGACCTCGGGCAGTGAGGAGCACGTCGCGCCGGTCTTCGCCGAGGCGGACCTGCTGCACACCTTCGCCACCCGGCACGACGTCGTCGGTCAGATATCCGGCGCTCTGCTGCTGCGAACCAGCACATACGCCCTCTCCGGTGACCTGCCCGCCGCGGTCACCGAGATCGACGCCCTCCTCGACCGGCTGAGAACGCACGGCCCCGCCTGGCACCTGCCCCGCACCCTGGGACTGCGCGGCCGGCTCCAGCTCGGCCTCAGGGACGCGCAGGCCGCGCATGCCGACCTGACCGAAGGCCTGCGGCTGGCCGCCGACTGGCCGGCCGACGCGGTCGACACCACCCGCCTTCACGGTGATCTGGCCGAGGCCTGCATGCATCTGGGCCGCCCCGACGAGGCCCTGCGGCACCTGACGCGCTCCGCGGAGCTGGAGCTTCGCCGCGGCAGCCGGACGGACGCCTTCTGCGCGTACAGCAACGCGGCTCAGCTCAGCCTCGACCTGGGCCGCGTCGAGGACTGCATCGCTCTGCTCGACTCCCTGCTGGCGGAACCGGACGTCGCCGCCGGAGAGTTGGACGACCGGCTCGTCGCTCAGCTGCGCCTGACCCGCGCCCGCGCACTGCACGCGGGTGAGGACCTCAAGGCAGCCACAGCGGAGTTCGTCGCCCTCGCGGCCGAGTCGGCCGGCTGGGACGACGACCCGGGAAGCCACGCCATGATCGCGGCGGAGACGGCCGTACTCCTCGGTGAGTTCGGCGAGTTCGGCCGGGCCCGCGAGGCCGCGGACCAGGCACTCGCTGCCCATGCCCGGGCCCCGCGCTACGAGCAGCTCGGCAGCTGCCTGCGTGAACTCGCCCGCCTCCAGGCCCAGCAGCAGGGCCCCGACGGCCTGGCCGACGCCCGCGCCTTCCTCGCCGACGCCGGACGGATCGCCGACGAGGCGCGCGCCGCCGCGTACGACGCCCACGGCCGCTCCCTGGACACCGCCCTGGCCTACGAACACGGGCGGGTCAACGCCCACGCCGGCGAGTACGAGGACGCCCTTGCCGCACTGGCGAAGGCCCTCGACCTGCTCGGCGAGCCGGGAAGGGACGCGGACCGCGCCGGCGAGTGGGCCGAGTGCGTCCGCCTCGCGGGTGCCGTGGAGGGCATCTACCTGGAACGCCCCGCCCCCGCTCTCACCCGCCTCGACGCTGCGGTCTCCCGCCTGACCGCCCTGGGCCACACCGAGGAGACCGAACCGCTGGTCTCCCTGGCAGCCCGGCTGCGCGACGAGGAGTGACGCGGCGGTGCCGGGGCGACGACGCGCCCCGGCACCAGGGCCCATCTCCGCCGGCCATCGACGGCGAACCCGTCCTGGCGCCGGCGAAGTGACCGTACGACCTGCGCCGGGCCGACATCTGCCGCGCACGCTCCTGCGTCCGGCGCCGGGAGCACTGCCACCGTGCCCCAGGACGCCGTCGCCGATACCGACGCGTCACGAGGAAGCTGCTCCGGGCCCGGCGCGGCCTTCGCGATGACGGGCGGCAAGTTCCCTGTGTGCAGGGCTTGAGGCGGAGTTGGGTCAGGAAAGGTTCCGTCGGTCGAGGAGAGGCGCGACCTTCTCCGCGTACTCTCCGACCGCCTCCCGCGCGAGGCGCGGTGGGGAGAGTCCGGCACTGCGCAGGCCGGCGGCCTCAAGTCCCCTCAGGACATGGGCGACCGTCACAGATCGAGGACCAGGCGCGGCCCGCATGAGCGGGAGACGCAGATGAGCATGGTGTCGCCCGCCGCCCGCTCGTCCTCGGTCAGCAGTGAGTCGCGGTGGTCGGGTCTGCCGTCGAGCACGTCGGTCTCGCAGGTGCCGCACGTGCCTTCCCGGCAGGAGAAGTCGACCGCAATTCCGGCCTCCTCCACGGTTTCGAGCACCGAGCGGTCCGCCGGCACGGTGAGGGTGAGTCCGGAACGGGCGAGCTCCACCTCGAAGGCCTCGGCCGGGGCGCCGGCCTCGGCGGTCCGGGCCGGAGTGAACCGCTCCACGCCCAGAGCGCCCGGGGGCCAGCCCGCGCACCGCTCCCGCACCGCGTGCAGCAGGGGTTCGGGACCGCAGGCGTGCACCAGGGTGTCCCTCTCGGGCACACCGAGGTGGGCGGCGAGGTCCAGCAGGCCGTACTCGTCCTGGGGACGGACGAGGACACGGTCCCCGTACAGGGCGAGGCGGTCCAGGAACGCCATGGAGGTCCGGGTGCGGCCCCCGTACAGCAGACGCCAGTCGGCTCCCGCCGCCTCGGCGGCCTCGACCATGGGAAGGATGGGCGTGATGCCGACGCCGCCGGCGATGAACAGATGGCGTGCGGCGGGCCGGAGCGGGAAGTTGTTCCGCGGTCCGCGAACCTGCACGGTGGCGCCCTCGTGCAGCCGGTCGTGGACGTACGCCGAGCCGCCACGGCCCTGCGGCTCGCGCAGCACGGCGATCCGCCAGGCCCCGGGTTCGGCCGGGTCTCCGCACAGGGAGTACTGACGGATCAGCTCGCCCTCGTCGCCCTCCAGGATTACGTCGATGTGGGCGCCCGGTGTCCAGACGGGGAGCACTCCGCCGTCGGGGCGGCGCAGGGTGAGGGAGACGACGTCATCGGCGGCGAGGGTGCGGGTCGCGACGACGAGGGTCGTACCGGCCTGCGGCAGTCGGTCGTTCATCGTGGGTTCAGCTCCGGGGTTCAGGCCTGCGTCGGTACGTGCAGCAGCAGTGCGTCGCCCTGGCCGCCGCCCCCGCACAGGGCCGCCGCTCCGCTGCCGCCTCCGCGCCGCCGCAGTTCAGCCGCGAGAGTCAGCACCAGCCGGGCTCCGGTCATGCCGACCGGGTGCCCGAGCGCGATCGCTCCGCCGTTGACGTTCATCTTGTCCAGGGGGATGTCCAGGTCCCGTACGGAAGCCAGGGCCACGCCGGCGAACGCCTCGTTGATCTCGAACAGGTCCAGGTCGGCGGCCTTCAGCCGGCCGTCGCGGGACAGGGCGTCGCGGACCGCGCCGGCCGGCTGGACGAGCAGAGAGGGATCGGGGCCCGCGACCGTGCCGTAGGCGCCGATCTCGGCCAGCGGCGTCAGGCCCTCCCAGCGGGCTCGCTCCGCGCTCATCATGACGACGGCCGCGGCGCCGTCAGAGAGCTGTGAGGAGTTGCCCGCGGTGATGGTGCCCGTGCCGGAGAAGGCCGGCCGCAGACGCCCCAGGCTCTCGGCGGTGCTCCCCGGCCGAACGCCCTCGTCGGTGTCGACCACCATGTCGCCCCGGCGTCCGGCCACGGTGACGGGGGCGATCTCCTCCGACAGCGCACCCGACTCCTGGGCGTGGGCGGCCCGTTGGTGGGACAGCGCGCTGTACTCGTCCTGTTCCTGGCGGGTCAGGGCGAACGGCTGCTGGTAGCGCTCGGTGGCCGCGCCCATGGAGACACCGTCGAACGCGCAGACGAGGGCGTCGCGGTCGAGGGCGTCCTCCGCCGCGCCCGATCCGTACTTCCACCCGGTGCGTGATCCGCGCAGCAGGTGCGGGGCGCCCGACATGGACTCCATGCCCCCCGCGACGACCACCTCGTGGCGGCCGGAGGCGATCATGAGGTCGGCCAGGGCGATGGCGTGCAGACCGGACGGGCAGAGCTTGTTGACGGTGCTCGCGGGGACGGAGAACGGAACGCCCGCGCCGATCGCGGCCTGCCGGGCCGGGTTGGGGCCGGCCCCGGCCTGTACGACGTGACCCATGACGACGGCCTGCACGGCCGCCGGGTCCAGGCGGACGGCGGCCAGGGCCGCGCCGATGGCGTGGGCGCCGAGGTCGACCGCGGACAGGGTGCTCAGGGCGCCCATCAGTTTGCCGATGGGCGTTCTGGTTCCGGCGACGATGACGGATCCGGGCATGACCGGGACCTCCTGGGGTGTGGGACGGGGTCAGACGGCCGCGTCGACGGCACGTTCGGCGATCATGTGGGCTGCCTCGTTGACCGAGTGCAGAACGGTCCGGCCGCCCGGCATGCGCCGCACCCGGCTGACGGACGTGTAGTCGGGGTGGAACCAGAACATCGTGGGCAGGCCGAGCACCGTCGCCAGATAGGTGTTGGTGATGCCGCCGTGGCACACGGCCGCCACCCGCCCGCCGGGATGGGCGTCGAGGATGGTGTCCATGGCCCGCACGGCACGAGCGCGAAAGGCGTCCCGGTCCAGGTCGGGCACGAAGTCCTCGTAGCGTCCCTCGGCGAGCGCGGCCGCCCGGGGATCGTCGGTGCCGATCTGCTCCGGTGGCGTGTAGGGCTGGGACACGTCCGTGTCCCACTCGCGCAGGTCGTCGAGGACGGTGGCGGTCATGCCGGTGATGCGTTCCAGGGGTGCCGCCGTCTCACGGGCCCGCCGGAACGGACTCACGTACAGGGCGTCGAGGTTCTCGTGCGCGAGCCAGGCGGCGAGGCGCTCTGCCTGAGCGGTGCCTTCCGGCGACAGCACCGGGTCGAACACGCCTGCCACGGGGAGGCCGTGCCGGACGAGGAGAAGTTCGGTCATGGACGATCCTTCGTACACGGGAGAGGGGCAGAGAGGGAGGGGAGGGCCGGCTCAGCCGGCGATGGTCCGTTCCGAGCCCCAGTAGGGGCGGCGCATCGCGCGCTTGTCGAGCTTGCCCATCGCGTTGCGCAGCAGCTCGGGAACGAACTCGTAGGACTTCGGGCACTTGTAGGCGGCGAGGCGCTCGCGGCAGAACCGGTCCAGATCGTCGGCCGACCGCTCGTCCCCCGCCGCCACGACCAGCGCCCGCAGCGCCTCGCCGAAGTCCGGGTCGGGCACGCCGATCACCGCGAGCTCGGCGACCGCCGGGTGCTGCCGCAGGACCGCCTCGCTCTCGGCCGGATACAGGTTCACGCCGCCGGAGACCACGACGTCCGAGGCCCGGTCGGTGATGAAGATGTAGCCGTCCGAGTCGACGTAGCCGATGTCTCCGAGCGTGAAGACGCCGGGGGAGAGATAGGCGGCCCTGGTCTTGTCCGGGTCCGCGTGGTAGCGGACGCCCTGGTCGGCGGGTGCCCGGAAGGCCAGCAGCCCGCGTTCGCCCGGCGGCAGTCGCCGGCCGTCGTCGTCGGTGACCAGGACCTCGAACGGGGACCGGACGCGCCCGACCGAGCCCGGGTGCGCCAGCCACTCGGTGCTGCCGATGCGGGCCACGGTTCCCGCTTCACTGGCGCCGTACGACTCGGTCAGCACCGGCCCGAACCAGTCGATCATGGCTCGCTTCACGTCCGGCGGACACGCGGAGCCGGTGTGGGAGACCTGCCGCAGGCTGGAGACGTCGTACCGGGCGCGGACCTCCTCCGGGAGGGCTAGCAGCCGCTGGAAGTGGGTGGGCACCATCACCGTCGAGGAGACCCGCCACCTCTGCACCCGGCTGAGGAACGTCTCCGCGTCGTATCTGCCGATGACGACCACCGGCTGACCGGCTGCCAGATGCCGCAGCGAGGTCAGCGGCGCGTTGTGCTGCAGAGGGCCGCACACCAGGTGCGGTCCCGGCGGGAAGCCGGGCCGGGCGGACATCGCGGCGAGGTAGGCCGAGCTGTCGGCGACCGGGCCGCTCACCCAGCGCACCTCGGTGCCGCGCGCCCGACCGGTGGTTCCCGACGTGTAGACGAGCGGAGGCCGGGCGGGCCGGTCCGTCGGGAGGGCGCGCCCGGCGGGCGCGGAGGCCAGCCAGAGATCCCAGTCGAAGGCGTGCCCGGTCTCCGGGGTTCCGTGCGTCACGACCGGCAGACCCAGTTCCCGGGCCGCGTCGAGCGCGGCACCCGCGCCGACGGGGCCGGCGATGATCCCGGTCACGCCCGCGTCGATGATCTGGTCGACGAGCTCGCCCGAGGTGAGGTTCCGGGACGTGGCCACGGTCCCCACTCCGGCGCGCAGGCCCGCCAGATGGGCCACCAGCGTCGGAATCGCGTTGTCACCCAGGACGGCGATCCGGTCGTCGGGGCCGGGCGCGAACTCCAGCAGCCGGGCCGCCGCCCGTGCCACCTGTCCGGCGAGGCCGGACCAGGACAGCACGCCCAGGTCGTCCGCCAGGGCGGGCTCGTCGGGTGTCTCCTGGGCGCGACGGTCGAGTGGCAGCAGCGACATGGCTCCTCCGGCGGCTCCGCGGGCCTCTCCCGATTCGAGGGGAGAGGAGATGCGGAGACTGTAGCGTTTATCAAGAAAGTACGGAACACTCTGCTCCCAGATGGGGCCGTTCCCGCATGGTTCAGCGGCCAGGAGTGCCACATCGCACTCGCCGTTACTGAACCTGTCATCTGGTAAGTATCCGAGGAGGAGCCATGTCCCAGCCTGATTTGGACGCATGGCGCACACAGGTCTGGCAGTGGCTGGCCACCGTGCTCGAACCGGCGCGGGCGCCGGAGTCCGCCGGAGAGGCCGCCGACCTCGCCGTGTTCCACAACCTGCCCGAGGACGAGGAACGCCTGCTGCTGGAGCGCTGCCGCGCCTACCAGCGGGCCCGTTTCGACGCCGGCTACCAGGCGCTGACCCTCCCCGTGGACAAGGGCGGCGCGGGCCTTACCGCCGCCCACGTGGCCGTCTTCGCCCAGGAGGAGTCGGCCTTCGAGGTACCGCCGTCCACCGAGCTGATCAGTGTCACCGTGCGCCTGGTCGCGATGGCCGTCTCCCTGTTCGGGACGGACGAGCAACTCCACGAGCACGCCCGTGCGTTCCTGCGTACCGACCTGCTGGCCTGCCAGCTCTTCAGCGAGCCAGGCGCCGGATCCGACCTCGCCGCCGTGCGCACCCGCGCCCGGAAGGACGAGCACGGCGAGGCATGGGTGATCGACGGCCAGAAGGTGTGGACCTCGGGCGCCCAGTTCGCCGACTACGGTCTGCTGCTCGCCCGGACCGACCCGGACGTCGTCAAACAGGCCGGCATCACCGCCTTCCTGGTCCCGATGGACGCCCCCGGAGTGGAGGTGCGCCCCATCCGCCAGATGAGCGGCGGCGCCTCCTTCAACGAGGTGTTCCTGAGCGGCGTACGTGTTCCGGACCGGCTCCGGATCGGGCGCCCGGGACAGGGCTGGGAGGTCGCCACCACCACCCTCGCCTTCGAACGGACCGCCTCCGGAAGCGGCAACCGCCGCAAGGGCGGCACCTTCGCGGACGTTCTCACGCTGGCCCGCTCCCTCGGCCGCACCTCCGACCCGCTGGTCCGCCAGCGCCTCGCCGACCTGTACGTACGGGCCGCCCTGCGCGCTGCCACCGTGGACCGCGTCGCCAGGACGAGCGCCGCCGGCGGCCGGCCGGGCCCTGAGGCGTCGCTGACCAAGCTCATGGCCTCCGACCTGCTCACCCGTACCGGCCAGGTCGCCGCCGAGCTGATGGGGGCGCGCGTCAGCGCCGACACCGGTGACCCCGGCACCTTCGCCTGGACCCAGCATCTGCTCGGCGCCCCCGGCTACCGGCTGGCCGGAGGCACCGACCAGATCCAGCGCAACCTGATCGGCGAACGGGTGCTGAAGCTGCCGCCGGAGCCGCGGGTGGACCGGGCTCCCTTCTCACAGCTGCCCGGCAACTGAGCGACCGGGACCGTTTCACCCCGCACACCCCACACACCCCGTACAAAGGAGTGACGACGATGGATCTGGGACTGACAGGCGCGAAGGCCCTGGTGACCGGTGCGAGCCGGGGCATCGGCCGGGCGATCGCCGCGACCCTGGCGGCCGAGGGCTGCGCACTGGCCCTGTGCGCCCGGGGCGAGGAAGGGCTGGCCAAGGCAGTCGCCGAACTGCGGGCAGAGGGAGCCACGGTGTTCCCGGAAGTGGTCGACGTCACCGACCCGGCCGCGCTCGCGGGCTTCGTCAACCGGGCGGCCGGTGAACTCGGCGGACTCGACCTGCTGGTGTCGAACGTGTCGGCGGGCAACGTGAAGGGGCCGGAATCCTGGGAAGCCAGCCTGCGCGGCGACCTGATCCCGTTCGCTGGACTCGTCGAGGCGGCCCTTCCCCACCTGGAGGCCTCCGACCGGGCAGCCGTCGTGGCCATCGGCACCACCAACGCCTCCGACACCGCGCGCCCGGCCGGCGCGAACTCGTACTCCGCGCTCAAGGCGGCCGTCGTCCAGCACGCCTCGGCCCTCGCGCACTCCCTCGCACCGCAGGGCATCCGCGTCAACACCGTCTCGCCCGGCCCGATCGACTTCCCCGGCGGCGCCTGGGAGACCATCCGCACCAGCCGTCCGGAGGTGTACGAGGAGGTGCTCGCCAAGCTGCCGATCGGCCGCTACGGCACCGCGGAGGACGTGGCCGCGGCGGTGGCGTTCCTGCTCGGCCGGACCGGCTCCTTCTGCGTCGGCGTCAACCTCGTGGTGGACGGCGGGCTGCTCACCCGCGTCCAGTACTGAGCCGTGGCGGGCCCGGCCGGCCGCCTGGACGCCGTGCTCGTCTGCGGCGGGCGCTGGCACGACTTCGACCACGCGCGGCTGCGGCTGCTGGAGCTGCTCGGTGAGTATCCGCGGGTGCGCACCACGGTGTACCAGGACTACGACTGCGTGGCCGCCCTCGACCGCGCCGACCTCCTGATCACCTACACCTGTGACGTCCGGCCGCGCGCGGCGCAGCGGGCCGCGCTGGCCCGGTTCGTCGAGCGGGGCGGGCGCTGGCTCGCCCTGCACGGCACCAACTCGGTGATCGAGCTGTCGACGGGCGACGGGCCGCGGGTGTTCACCACGCCACGGCTCCTCGGGGAACTGGCTCAGGTGCTCGGCAGCCAGTTCCTGGCTCACCCGCCGATCGAGCCGTACGAGGTGCTGGTGACCCGGCCCGACCATCCGCTGGTCGCCGGGATCGGGCCGTTCACGGTCACCGACGAGCTGTACGTGTGCGAACTGCACGGCGAGCTGGAGGTGCTGCTGCACGCCGAGTACACGGGGCCGTGCCGCGGTTTCGCCGAGGGCGACACGGTCGCTCTCGGCAGCGCGCCCCGACCGGTGCTGTATCTCAGGCGCCAAGGCCTCGGCGAGGTCTGTTACTTCACCCTCGGCCACTGCCGGGGCCGCTACGACATGCAGGACCTCGGCGTGGACGACACCGGGCGCGTGGACGTGGGCCCGTGGCAGACGCCGGAGTTCCTGACGGTGCTGCGGCGTTGTGTGGAGCGGGCGGTAAGTACGTCGGGGAGGGCCGGCGTCCGGTGAACCGGGCGCCGGCCCTCCCCGGGGCACGGCTCAGCCGTTCGGTAGCACTACCGCCCGGCCGTTGATGTCACCGGCGTGCAGTCGCTCGTACGCCTCAGGTGCCTGTTCCAGCGTGAAGGTCTCGACGTGGGAGGACACGAGACCCTGCCGCGCGAGCTCAAGGACCTCCATGAGCTCCGTCCGGCTGCCCCAGTAGGGGAAGGAGGCCGACACCTCGAACGGTAGCCCGCCGCCGAAACCCACGGCCAGCGTGCCCCCGCCGAGGCCGACGACGGTGACATCACCCTCCACCGCCACCGACGCGGCGGCCGCGGCCAGGGTCGCCTCGGCCCCGACGAAGTCCAGGACGACCTCCGCGCCCGTACCGCCGGTGAGTTCCCGGATCCGCGTGGCCGCCTCGCTGCCGGACAGCAGCGTCTCGTGCGCGCCCACCCTGGCTGCCAGCTCCAGCTTCTCCTTGCTCAGGTCGAGGGCGACGACCCGTGCCGGGGTCAGCGTGCGGAGCAGCTGCACGGCGAGATGCCCCAGACCGCCGACTCCGATCACCACCGCGGTGCTGCCGGGCAGCAGCTTCGGCAGCGACCTGCTGATCGCGTGGTACGGGGTCAGCCCGGCGTCGGTGAGGGGTGCGGCCTGCACGGGGTCGACTCCGTTGAGCGGCACCAGGTGGCGGGGCGAGTCCACCAGCATGTACTCGGCCAGGGCGCCGGGCCGGCCGAGGCCCGGTGGCAGGATGCCGAGCCCGGCGGCGTGCGGACAGCAGTTCTCCTTGCCCTCGGCGCACTTGTGGCAGCGCCCACAGCCCCACGGGCCGTACACCGCCACGGCCTCGCCCTCCGCCAGGGCGCCGACACCGGCGCCCACCGCCGCCACCGTCCCGACACCCTCGTGACCGAGTGTCATCGGCAGCGTGTAGGGGAACTGGTCCTCGGGCCAGCCCATCACCGCCAGATCGGAGTGGCAGAGCCCCGCCGCCGTCACCTTCAGCAGAACCTGGCCCGGGCCGGGTTCGGGCACCGGTACTTCCACGACCTCGGGGGAGTGCCCCACCCGCCGGTACTGAACAGCCTTCATCGTCAGACCTCCTTGCGAGTAGTGATATCCGGCCGAGGCCCTGTCCGGCGGCGCAGCACGGCGGGCAGGGTGATCCGGCCACCCGTGAGGACCAGCGCCACGATGAGGACCGAACCGGTGAACAGGCTCGTGGCCCACTGCGCGCTGGTGGCGAGTCCGAGTCCCGTGACTCCCGTGCCGAGCAGGAGGACCGCGAGGACCGTGCCCCAGGCGTTGAAGCGGCCCGCCCGCAACTGGGTCGCCCCGACGAACGCGGCGGCGTACGCCGACAGCAGATACGGGGTGCCCGCGGTCGGCGACCCGGAGCCGACCGCCGACGCGAAGACGACGCCGGCGAAACCGGAGAGCAGCGCGGAGGCCACCAGGGTCAGAAAGCGCAGCCGGTCGGTGCGCACCCCCTGCAGCCGGGCCGCGTCCGCGTTGAAACCGGTCGCGTACAACCGGCGCCCGGTGGCGGTGTGTTCGAGCAGGAACCAGATGGCGAGGGCGGCGAGCAGCAGATACAGCACCGGGAGGGTGATGCCGCCCGCGTCCAGCTGGGCGATGCTCGCGAACGGCTCGGCGAGCAGTTGCACACCGGTGATCGAGCTGTCGTTGGTGACCATGGTGATCAGGGACTGGATCAGCGCGCCGGTGGCCAGGGTGGCGATGAACGAGTCGACGCGCAGGACCACCACCACGATCCCGTTGACGACCCCGATCAGCAGCGCGGCGGTCATCGCCAGGGCGATGGCCGTGCCGGGCCCGAGTCCGGCGACCAGGAAACGGGCGGTCAGCACGCTGGTGAGCGACATGGTGTAGGCGATCGAGAGGTCGAAGACACGTGCGGCCAGCGGCGGTACGACACTGAGGGCCACCAGGCCCGCCACGGAGTTGCCGTTCAGTACCTGCTTGACCGTGATGGCGGTCGGGAACGTGTCCGGCGCCCACACGGAGAAGAGCACGACGATGACCAGCCATACGTACACGGCACCGATGTTGCGGAACGACAGGGCTGCCGCCGCCCGTCGGACCGCTGTCCCCGGAACGGTCACCGCGGGACTCTCCGGTGCGGACGGCGGGAGCTCCGCCGCCCGGGTCGGGATGGACGTCATGTCAGCCGGTTCCTTCCAGGGCTCATGTCACTCGGTTCCTTCCATGGCGTGCACGAGCGCGGACTCGGTGATGTCCCGGCCACCGATCTCCCGTGCGATGCGTCCGTCCCGTACGACCAGGACGCGGGTGCACAGCGCGAGCAGGTCCTGTGTGTCGGACGAGGACACGATGACGCCCATGCCCTCGTCCGCCTGACGCTCTATCAGGTCGTACAGCTGCAGACGGGTGCCGATGTCCACGCCCGCCGTGGGTTCGCACAGGGTCAGCACCGGAGGGCGCTGGGCCAGACAGCGGGCCATGACGACCTTCTGCTGGTTGCCGCCGCTCAGCGTGGTGATCCGGGCACTGGCTGGACGGCGGCCGGCCGTGACCACGCCGACCCGCCGGATCCAGTCCTCGGCGAGGGTGGACTCGCGTCGTCGCCGCAGCCGCCCGGAACGGCCGCGCAGCCGGTCGAGGAGCGGCAGGGTGAGGTTCTCGCCGACCGAGAAGTCGCCGATCACTCCCTCGCCCGCCCGGTCCGCCGGGACCAGGGGAAGGCCCAGGCTGTCGGCGTCACGTGCCTCGGTCCACCGCTCGTCGCGTTCCGGCAGCCGCACCCTGCCGCTCACCCGCCCGGCATGGGCGCCGCACACCGCGTACGGCACGATCTCGTGGCCGGAGCCGACCAGGCCCGTGATGCCCAGGCGCTCGCCCCTGGCCAGGTCGAAGCTGATCCCCCGAAGCGGCCCGGCCCACAGGTCCCGGACCTCCAGCACGGGGTCGGCGGAGCCGGAGGGGGATGCCGGACTGTGGTGGGTCTGCGTCTCCTCGCCCGCCATCAGCTCCGCCAGCGTGCGCGGAGTGAGGCCGGAGACCGGGCGGGTGGCGATCCGGCGTCCGCCGCGGATCACGGTGACCCGGTCGGCGAGCGCGAAGATCTCGTCCATCCGGTGCGAGACGTACAGCACGCCGGCGCCGGCGTCGCGTACCTCCCGCACGATGTCGAAGAGGCGTGCCACCTCGCCGGGCGGAAGTACGGCGGTGGGCTCGTCGAGCACCAGGACGCCGCGGCGGCCCTGCCAGCCCTGCAGCGCGGCGGCGATGGCCACCACCGTGCGCTGGACGGGGGTCGCCGTCGCCAGGGGCCGGCGTACGTCGATGCCGAGGCCGAACCGTTCGACGAGGGCGCTCGTCCGCTTCTCCATCTCCGGCCAGCAAATGTTGCCGAACGCGGTGCGGGCGAAGCCGTGGCTGAGGGCGAGGTTGTCGATGGCGCTCAACTCGCCCACCAGACCCAGCTCCTGGTGGACGAAGCGGAGCCGGTCGTGGCGGGAAGCCGTGACCTGGCCGAGGTCGAAGTGCTCGCCGTCGACTTCGGCCACCGCACCCGGCTCCGCGTGGTGATAGCCGGCGAGGATCTTGATGAGGGTCGACTTGCCGGAACCGTTGGGCCCGATCAGGGCGTGGATCTCGCCGGGCGCCACTTCGAGATCGACGTCCGTCAGGGCCTGGGTGCCGCCGAATCTCTTCGACAGGGCGGCCACCCGCAGTACCGGGCCGGTCAACTCAGTCCCCACAGCGCCTTGAACTGCGCCTGGTAGTCCTCGACGATCGGGAAGTCGCCGTCGGCCGAGGGCAGGTTGTCCTTGGTGACGAGCATGTTGGGCAGGGCCGCCTGCTGGTCCACATCCATGGGCTGGCCGGTGAAGTGCCGGGCCAGCGCGTCGGCCTGGAGCCACGCCGTCTCGTGGGAGTTCAGCGCCATCGCGCCGTCGGTGAGACCGCTCTGGATGTACTGGTAGTTCTGCGCGTCACCGACGTTGACGACGATGTGCTTGCCGGTGACGCCGGCGGTCTTCAGCGCGGCCGGCACGCCCACGTTGAGCAGGCCCAGGGAGAACACGACATGGGTCACCTTCGGGTGCGACCGGAGGTACGACACCACGCGGTCCGGCATGTCCTTGCCCACCGAGGTGATCGGCACGTCGACGTTGTCCAGCCCGCAGCCGTCGCACCACTCCTCGTACTTGGCGGCGAAGGAGTCCTTGACGGGTTTGAGGATCGTGTAGGCCGGCAGATCGAAGTAGACGGTGTTGGCCTTGGCGTCGCTGTTCGACACCACCCATGAGGCGACCATCTGCCCCTGGACGGCGACGTCGTCCGGTCCGTTCTTGAGCAGGGAGATGCCGTCGCCCAGCACGTCGTCGGCGTTCGACTGGATGACGGGGATGCCGGCGGCCTTGAGCTGGGCGAGCTGCTTGGCGTAGACGGCACGGGGGAAGCCGGAGGCGATGACGGCGTCCGGCTTGTCGCGCAGGGCCTGCTCGTACGCCGCCTGGACGGACTCCGGGGTGCCCTGGGTGGCGATCTGCTTCACCTGCCAGCCGAGTTCTCCGGCGGCCTCGGTGAAGAAGTCGGCGAGGTCCTTGCAGGACTGGACGCCGCAGAGGATGAAGTCGATCTTCTTGCCCTTGGGGATCGCCTTGCCGACGGGCTGTGTCACGGAGATCGTGGCCGGGCGCTCGGAGTACTTCGCCAGGGCCTCGCGGGCCGCCGTCAGTCCGGGGGAGCCGGGCGCCGCCGCCTGCGTCGGGTCGGCGGCGGGAGTGGTGCCGCCGCCGCACGCCGACAGGGCGAGCAGGGAGGTGGCGGGGACGATCGCGGTGAGGGCGCGGCGGACCGCGCGACGGGGTCTGGAACTCATCGTTGAGTACTCCCGAGGTGTGTCGCCTGTTGCCGTGACCCGCGTCGCTCGCGCGTCCGCTGCGGTCGGCTCCGGTCAGGCGGATCGATTCTGTGTCGCCCCGGGGCGGTGAAGCCGCGGTGCTGGGCCGGGACCGGCAGAGATCGTCCCGGGACGGAGAAACTTATGAGGCACTACAGCCTCAAGTGGGTCGGAGTGTGACATGGCCCGGCGGGCTTGGGGAGAGGGTCGCCGCAAGAAATTCCGGGTTCACGGTCGAATCGCGTGGTGACCTCGGAAGAAGCGGGCTCATTCGTCGACGGGAGTGTTGCTACCGGCCGCGACAGGTAACTACACTCCATATAAAGTTTCTGCCGGAGGAGAGATGATGGACGAAACATCGGAGCCGGCCTCCGCGCGGTGCCCCGGGCCCAGCGTCCAGGACTACCTCGACCAGGACAGCCGCCCCGTTCCCCCCGCCCTGAGGTACGAGCGGAACGACCACCTCGGCAGCGAGGACATCGACCACGCCCGCTTCACCTCCCGTGAGTGGGCCGAACGCGAGATGCGGCAGGTCTGGCGGCGCGTCTGGCAGTTCGCCTGCCTGGAGAGCGAGATTCCCGAGGTCGGCGACCACGAGGTCTACGAGATCGGCGACGACTCCCTCATCGTCGTGCGCACGGCCCCCGAGGAGATCCGCGCCTACGTCAACGTGTGCCTGCACCGCGGACGCAAACTCCGCACGAGCGGCGGCAACGTCGGCGAGTTCCGCTGTTCGTTCCACGGCTTCGCCTGGAACCTCGACGGCTCGATGCAGACCCCGCCCTGCGCCTGGGACTTCCCGCACGTCACTCCGGAGAAGTTCGCCCTTCCCGAGGCCCGGGTGGCCACCTGGCGCGGCTTCGTCTTCATCAACATGGACCCGTACGCCGAGTCCTTCGACAACTACCGCGGAACCTTCGACGACTACTACATCTGGCCGCTGGAGAACCGCTACAAGTCACTGCACATCGGCAAGGTGCTGCCCTGCAACTGGAAGATCGCCCAGGACGCGTTCATCGAGTCCTTCCATGTGATCGCCACCCACCCGCAGATGCTGCCGTGGCTCGCCGACGCCAACTCGCAGTACGACGTCATGGCGGACCAGCCCAACTGGAACCGGATGATCAACATCCAGGGCGCGCCCAGCCCTCACGTGGCCGACTCCGTGACGGAGGAGGACGTCCTGGAGACCTTCTACGGCTCGCGCGCGTTCTACGCCGCCGCCCAGGGCCGTGACCTGGTGATGCGGGAGGGCGACGAACTGCCGGCGATCCCGCCCGGCGGCACCGCCCGCCAGGTCCTCGCGGAGCGGATGCGCGCGCAACTGGCGGCCACCTCGCAGCAGGACTTCTCGAAGACTCCCGACACCGAACTGCTTGATGCCATCAACTACTTGCTGTTCCCCAACTTCAACCCCTGGGGCGGCGCCAAGTCGAACATCATCTACCGGTTCCGGCCCAACGGGCTCGACCCCGACTCCTGCACCGCCGAGATCATCTTCATGTCGTCCCCGAAGCAGCCCGGCGAGACACCGCCCCCGGCGAAGATCCGCTGGGTGCCCGAGGACATGCTCTTCGCCGACATCCCCGAACTGGGTGTCCTCGGCCCCGTCTTCGACCAGGACTGCGAGAACCTCCCCTACGTCCAGCAGGGCCTGAAGGCGATGCGCAAGCCGGGCATCACCCTGGCCAACTACCAGGAGAGCCGCATCCGCCACTTCAACCGGACGCTCGACCAGTGGATGGACAAGTGACCCACCGGGTGGCGGTCAGACCCTCCGGCGTCGAGCTCGAAGTCCGCGACGACGAGGACGTGTTCACCGCCGCCCAGCGGCTCGGCTACCGCTGGCCCACCGTCTGCGGCGGCAGGGGCACCTGCCGTACCTGCTTCGTCCAGGTGGAGGAGGGCGCCGAGAACTGTTCCCCCGTGGGCCCGCTGGAACGCGAGGGCATCGAGTCCCTGCGCAGGCCGGTGGACGGCCTGACCCGGCTCGCCTGCCGGCTCCGGGTCGAGGGCCCGGTGACCGTGACCAAGCGCGGCGTACGCCGCCGAGCGCAGGAGTGAGGCCCCCATGTCCAAACAAGTGATTCACCCACTCACCGGGCATGTGTACCGGCTCACCGAGGACGGACTGGTCGAGGTGACCGACCCCGGGACAGGGGCCCAGGGCGTCTTCGACTTCCAGGCCCGGTGGCAGTCGGGCGAACTGCGCCACGCCGACCTCCAGATGGCCGGCTGGGTCGGCCGCCTCGCCCAGCGGCGTACGCCTCCGCAGCCGGAGCAGTGAACCCGTGACGCCCCGAACCACCCGGGTGGTCTGTCTGGTGCGCCGACCCGACGGAGAACCGCTCCCCGGTGACTTCGCCGTCGAGGAACATCCGCTGCCGCCCCTGGGGGAGGGGCAACTGCTCGTCCGCAACCTTTACATGAGCGTCGACCCGTCCATGCGCGGGCGCCTGGAGAGCACCGAGAAGCACTACACGCACAACTTCGCCCCCGGCTCGCCGCTCGACGGCCGTGCCCTCGGTGTCGTCGAGGAGAGCCGCTGCGCCTCGGTGCCGCCCGGTGCCTTCGTCCGTCACCAGCTGGGCTGGCGGGAGCGGGCCGTGCTGGATGCCCCGGACACCGACGGGGCGGACCGGATCGACCCGCGACTCGCCCCGCTGCCCACCTGGTTGGGCCTTCTCGGCCAGACCGGGTTCACCGCGTACGTCGGCCTGACCCGGATCGCGGAGCTGCGCCCCGGCGACACCGTCCTCGTCTCGGCGGCGGCCGGCGCCGTCGGCACCGCCGCCGGCCAGTTCGCGCGCCTGCTGGGCGCGGACCGCGTCGTCGGGACCGCCGGAGGGCCGGACAAGTGCGCCCTGCTGATGAAGGAGTTCGGCTACGACGACGCCGCCGACTACCGCGCCGAACCGGTGCGCGACGCACTGGTCCGCCTGGCACCCGACGGCATCGACGTGTACTTCGACAACGTCGGCGGCGCGCAACTCGCCGCTGCCCTGCACGCGCTGCGCACCGGTGGCCGGGTCGCCCTGTGCGGCATGATGTCGCAGTTCGGCGGCGACCGGCGGTCCGCGGACATCAACCAGTTGATCCAGGCGGTCCTCAAGCGGCTGACGCTGCGCGGCTTCATCGTCCGCGACCACGACGACCTGCGGCCGGAGTTCGAGCGGCGGGTCGCGGGCTGGCTCGCCGAGGGCCGGATCACCGCACGCGAGACGGTCGTCGACGGCCTGGAGAACGCGGCGGGGGCGCTGCTGTCCCTGCTCGGGGGCGGCAATGTCGGCAAGATGCTGGTGCGGCTGGACGAAGCCCGCTGAAACGCTTGAGCGGCGCCCCCGACCGGGGGCGCCGCTTCAAGCCTTTCAGCGTGTTCTCACCGCATGGGACGTGACCCGGCGACGCTGTGGGCCGTCAGGGAGACCCCGACCCGGGTCAGCCCCGCCACGGCCGCCCGGAAGTCCTTGATGTGCGGGGTGGTGAAGTGCTCGTCGAGGGCCTGCTGGGAGGTCCAGTGCTCGTACACCCGGATACGCCTTACGTCGGAGGGGTCGGCGGTCATCGCGTAGTCCAGGCAGCCGGGTTCCTCCTCGCGGGTACGCCGGCCCAGCTCGACGAGGGCCTCCAGCATCGTGCTCCGGTCGCCGGGCTGGTAGTCCATCCAGCCGGCGACGATGATTTCCTCAGCCACGGGAGTCACGGCTTCCTTTCGCGGTCGTGACCGCGGGCCCGCCGCTGATGGGGAGGCAGCGACGGGCCCGCGGGGTACTCAACTTCCGAGCGGTGCCGGGACACTGTCCACGGTGACCGTGCCCCGCTCGCCGTCGACCGTGATCACCATGCCGTCCCGCAGCCGTCGTGTCCCGCCCTCGACGGAGATCACGGCCGGGATGCCCAGCTCACGGCAGACCACCACGGCGTGGCTGTTGAGCGCGCCCACGTCCACGACGGCCGCTCCGGCGACCAGGAACAGCGGGGTCCAGGCCGCGTCCGTGATCGGCGCGACCAGCACCTCGCCGGGCTCCAGCGCCTCGCACGAGGCCGGGTCGGTGACCACCCGCACCCTGCCGGTGTACGTGCCGTGACTGCCGCCCACACCGGCGAGCACATCGCCCTCGACCGCCGCCGGGGTACGTTCCTCGGCGCGCCGCGGCCAGGTGTCGATCTCGGTCTGCGTGTCGTCGGCGACGAAGAACGGCGGCTCCAGTTCGCGCAGTCCCGCGTATTCGTCGAGCCGTTGAGCGATGACGGGGCCGAAGGACTCCGGGGCGGCGACATAGTCGTCGAGTTCGGTGTCCAGCAGCATCATCACGTCCTCGGGCCGGGCGAAGAGCCCCGCCTCGACGCCGCGGCGGCCGAGCTCCCGTACGGCCATACGGATCTCGTTGACGACGGTGACGCAGTTCGCCTTGGTGCGCTCGCGGGCCGGGATCCACACCTGGGAGGCGTGCATGCCGGCGTCGAACACGGGCTGCGTCTCCTCGGGCAGCGCGGCCCGGATCTCCCGAGCCGTCCGCTCGCGCCCCTCGGTGAGCCGCGTCCGGCGGGCGGCCGGGGAGTCGTCGTCGGGGCTGTGCCGGATCCGGTCGACCAGGGCCAGTGCCTGGACGGGCGCCGCCTCCCAGGACAGCGCGTGGATGTCCCACTCGTTGGGGCCGCGGTCGCCGGACTCCGCCAGGAACTCCTCGAAGGAGTCGCGGAACGCCTTCACGTCCCCGGTCGCGGTGCCGAGCGCCTGCTCCACCGCGGCCGTATCCCGGTCGAAGAGCGCGGTCAGCTCGGCCGAGGCCGCCACCTGCCGGGACAGCGTCCACAGCCCGGTCGATGGGGAGGCGGAGTCGACGTCGCCGAGCCCGCCGATCAGGTCGAGCATGGCGCCGGGGCGGTCCACGCTCGCGCACAGCGGGCCGAGGATCGCCGGTCCGACGGACGCGGGCAGCGACGACTCGACGTGCCGCTGGAACGTCGTCTCCACCTCGTCCAGCAGCGACCGGGCGTGCGCCACCAGTTGGGCATCGGACAGCTGCGTCAGGTCGGGCCGCGAGCGGCGCAGGGCGCGCAGCCGGTCCCGGTCGGCGTCGGCCTCGGGGAAGCCGGGCTGGCCGAGCATCCGCCCGAGCGTCGCTCCCGCCTTGCCGGTCAGCTCCGCGTCCTGGTCGTCCGGGTGCGCCACGTACACCGGCGTGTCGGAACGCTGCCCGACGAAGGCCGCGTCGATCTGGTCCGCGGTCTGGCCCATACGGATGCCGAACAGCCGCATGTGGGACAGGTTGAGGTAGAAGTGGCCGCCGAACATGCCGACGAAGGGCGGTCGGGGGCCGGCCACCTCCTCCTCGCGGTAGATGCCGAAGCCGACGAAGCCGTGCCGCCAGCCCTGCAGGCCCCGCCCCCAGACCAGGGTCCAGCCCAGCGGGCTGGCCGGCTCCGGCAGGGTCTCGCCCGCGTTGGCCCGGGTGTAGTGCGGCAGCCGCTCACTGCGCTGCCAGTCCGTGATCCAGCTCTTCATGACCGAGGTCTCCCGCCGTCCGTACCCGCGCCTGCCCGTCCCGCGCCTACCACTGCGCCGTGCCGCCGTCGACGCTGATCAGCGTGCCGGTGATACCTGCTCCGGCGTCGCTCGCGAGCAGCGAGGCGACCGCCGCGACCTGCTCCACTGTGGTGATCTGCTTGGTGGCGGCATGCTCGGCGAACCGGCCCAGCCACTCCTCGTACGAGATGCCCTCGGCCTCCGCCGCGGCGGGACCCGCGGCCCGCATCAGGTCGGTGTCGACGGCGCCGGGGCAGATGGCGTTGCAGGTGATGCCCTGGGTGCCGTACTCGAAGGCGGTCGCCTTGGTCAGGCCGTGGATGGCGTGCTTGTTGGTGATGTAGTGGCTGATCGCGGGTTTGTTGGCCTGCTTGCCCTCCACCGAGGAGATGTTGATGACGCGGCCCCAGCCGCCCGCCAGCATCTTCGCCAGCGCCCGGCGGGTGCCGTAGAAGTAGCCGTTGATGTTCAGGTTGAGGGCGTCGTGCCACGCCTCGTCGCTGAGCTGGTGGATCGGGGCGAAGCCGGAGCTGCCGCCGACGTTGTTGACCCAGATGTCGAGTCTGCCGAAGCGATCGGCGGCGAAGTCGGCGAGGCCCTCGATGTCCTCCTGGCTGTTGGCGTCGCAGGGGTGGAAGACGGCCCGGTCCCCGGCGCCCATCTCCTCCAGTGCCTGCTTGCCCTTGACCTCGGATCGGCCGCTGACCACGACTGTCGCGCCGTCGGCCAGGAATGCCTCGGCGATGGCGCGGCCGATGCTGCGCGTGCTGCCCGTGATCACCGCGACACGTCCGTCGAGGCTGCCCGTAGCCACCATGGTGTTCTCCCGCGATTGTTGTTGGTTGCTCACCTGGCGGCTCTGGGAGCTGCTGTGGCGCCTCTGTCCAGGTGCTGGTGAATGGTGCGGTGGAAGTGCTGGAGCCCGGGCTCGTTGCGTCCGAAGACGAAGTCGGTCCCGTCGAGGGCCTTGAGACCCTGCTGGACTCCGTAGGTGGTCGCGTAGTCCTCGTCACGGACCACCTCGTGGAACCACTCGCCGAACCGGTCGGCGGCCTGGCGTTCCTCGTCGGTGACCGCAGGTTCCCGCAACAGGATGATCTGCTGGGTCACCGACTCGGTCGCCGTGCGGGGGAGCACCAGGGAGACGGCGATCTTCTGCCGCCAGCCGCCGGCGATCGCGAGGCCCGGGTAGAGCCAGTAGATGGGCCCGACGCAGTCCCCGGGGTCACGCTGGTCCGGCGGCAGGTCGACCGCCTGCGCGATGGGGCGCAGGGCCGGTGCGATGCGCTGGTGGGGTCCCCAGGTGTCGTGGGCCATCATGTTGGAGAGGTTCGTCTCGAACACCGTCTTCGGGTGCAGCGAGGCGAAGTGGTACGTCTCCAGATACCCGTCGAGGGTGACCTTCCAGTTGGGACTGGTCAGCTCGCCGGTGGAGTAGTGGTGGCACTCCGCCAGCCGCAGGCCCTCCAGCAGCGGCAGCAGGTCGCCCAGCCAGCCGTCCAGGTCGGGCTCGGCCGCCGGGTCCAGCGAGACGAAGACGATCCCCGCGCGTTCTCCGGCCGGGAGCCGGACAAGGCTGCGGCCCTCGCGCGGAACCTCACCGAAGGTCTTCTCGGCGTACACGCCCCGCAGCTCGCCGGCCAGGTCGTACGACCAGGAGTGGTACGGGCAGGTGAGCCGCTTCGACACCCCGCAGCCGGGTTCGAGGAGCTTGGCCCCACGGTGCCGGCACGCGTTGATCATCGCGTGTACGGCGCCCTGCCGGTCGCGGGTGATCAGCACGGGGATGCCGAGCACGTCGATCGCCTTGTAGGTGTTCGGCCCGGGCAGCTCACAGGACATGGCGAGCGGCAGCGGGACGCTCCGGTGGACGGCGTCCGTCTCGCGCTGCCAGCGGTCGGCGTCGAGGTAGTTGGCCACGGGTTCCGTCCACTGGCCGTCCGCTTCGTGCGTGGTGTTGGCGCGGTAGTGCGACATCACCCGCTCGACAAGCTCGGCGGCCTCCCGCCGCATCGTCTCGGATGCCGCGTCGGTGGACCGGTCCCGGCTGATCCACGACGAGTACTCGGGGGCGGAGGGGACGGAGGGAGCGGAAGCTGCCGCGACCGGCGACCTGCCCTCGGTGCCTGCTTCCCGGATCTCCGGCGAACTGGTCTGGACCACGATGTCCTCACAATCCTCCCAGCCGCGAGCCGGTGACCGGCTTCTGAACGCGACAGCTGGGTTGTGTCCGAAACGACAACAGGACTTAGTGTGCTCTGTCAATAGAAAGTGTCGAAGTCGCCGCCCGGTGTCCCGTGGGGGTGGGTGTGATGGTCATGACCCGGCCGTTCGAGGTGGGTGTGGTGGTGCGGGACCTGAAGCTGATGGAGCGCTTCTACTGCGACGTCATAGGCTGTCGGGCCGATCACCGCTCACGCGTACCCAGGTCGATCGGACGTCCGGCCGGGCTCGGCGGCGAGGTGATGGTGGTGTGGCTGCGGGTGCCGTCCGGAGGGTGCCTCAAGTTGGTCCTTCCCCGGTCGGGCCGGGTGTCGGCCCCGGTGTCCGTGCATGCGGCGCCCTTGTCGGCCGGGCGTCCGGGGCTGGCGTATCTCACGTTCCATCTCGACGACTTGGACCCTGTGGTGGCGGCACTGCCGGCCGCGGGCGCCCGGCCCCTGTCGGACCCGGTCGTCGTCCTGGCGCGAGGCCGGCGGATCAGCTTCTGGGCGGATCCGGAGGGCAACGTCGTGGAGTTGGTGGACGTGCGCGGAGGCAACCCGGGTCCAGGGCATAGTAATTAGAGACGCTGTTCAGTAAGGTGCCCCGTGCTGGTTACTGTAGACCGGCACAAGTAAGTCTGATTGCTTGGCAACCTCCCTCGGACGAAGGGGCGGACGATGGCTCAACGAGCGTCAACGGCGTCGAAGAAATCCCCGCAGGTCAGCCCGCTGGTCGGCAAGGACCTGCACGAGCGCATGGTGCGCATCCGGCTGTTCGAGACCGAGGCGGGCAAACTCATGGAGGCGGGCAAACTGCCAGGCTTCCTGCACCTGTATGTCGGCCAGGAAGCCGTCGCCGCCGGCGTCATGACAGCCCTGCGCGACGACGACCAGATCACCTCCACCCACCGCGGCCACGGACACGCCGTCGCCAAGGGGGTCGGATTCCGCGAGATGTACGCCGAGCTGTACGGCCGGGTCACCGGCGCCTGCCTCGGCCGCGGCGGCAGCATGCACATCAACGACCTCACCCGCGGCATGCTCGGCGCCAACGGCATCGTCGGGGCCGGCGTCCCGATCGCCGTGGGCGCCGCCTTCGCCGCCCGCTACAAGGGCGAGGACAGCGTCGCCGTCACCTTCTTCGGAGACGGCGCCACCAACATCGGCGCCTGGCACGAAGGCGCCAACATGGCCGCGATCCTCGGCCTGCCGGTGGTCTTCGTCTGCGAGAACAACGGCTACGCGGAGTTCACCCCGCAGTCCGGACACATGCTGCTCACCGACGTCGCCGACCGGGCCGCCGCCTACGGCATGCCCAGTGTGATCGTCGACGGCATGGACGCGGTCGCCGTCCACCGCGCCGCCACCGAAGCCGTCGAGCGGGCCCGGTCCGGCGCGGGCCCGATGATGATCGAGGCCAAGACCTACCGCTTCTTCGACCACCAGGGCGTCAAGGGCCTGCGGCACCCCTACCGCTCGGACGAGGAGGTCGCCGAGTGGAAGACCCGCGACCCCATCGACCTGATCGAGGCCCGTGCGGTCGCCGACGGCACCGCGACCCGTGCGGAGCTGGACGACGTATGGCAGCGCACCCGCGACGAGATCGCCGAGGCCATCGCGTACGCCGAGGCGAGCCCGCTGCCCGACCCCGCCGACCTGCTGCTCAACGTCTACTCGGGATGACAGCCATGACCACCACCACCGAAGCGCCGGCCGTCGGCACGCGCAAACTCACCTACGTCAAGGCCTTCAACGAGGGACTCGCGCAGGCCATGCGCGAGGACGAGAACGTCTTCGTCGCCGGGGAGGACGTCGCCGGATACGGCGGCGTGTTCCGCATGTTCGACAACCTGCTCGACGAGTTCGGCCCCCGCCGCATGATCGACACCCCGATCTCCGAGGCCGCCCTGGTCGGCCTCGGCGTGGGAGCCGCAGCGCGGGGTCTGCGCCCTGTCGTCGACCTGATGTTCATGGACTTCATCGGCGTCTGCCTCGACCAGATCGTCAACCAGGCCGCCAAGATGAAGTACATGTTCGGCGGCGCCCTGTCCGTGCCGCTCACCATCACCACCGCCTCCGGCGCCGGCCTCGGCGCCGCCGCGCAGCACAGCCAGAGCCTGGAGGCCTGGCTGGCCCACGTGCCCGGTCTCAAGGTGGTGATGCCGAGCGACGCGTACACGGCCAAGGGCCTGACCGTCTCGGCCATCCGGGACGACAACCCGGTCGTCATCATGCTCAACAAGGTCCTGCTCGGCAGCGCCGGCGAGGTGCCCGAGGAGATCTTCGGCATCCCGCTGGGCCAGGCGCACACCGCGCGGCACGGATCCGACGTCACGGTGATCGCCCTCGGCCGCATGGTGGGGGAGGCACTCGCTGCGGCCGACGAACTCGCCGCCGAGGGCGTGCAGATCGAGGTGATCGACCCCCGGACCGTGCAGCCGCTGGACACCGAGACGATGTTCGCCTCCGTCCGCCGCACCAACCGGGTGCTCGTGGTGCACGAGGCCGTCACCTTCGGCGGGCTCGGTGCGGAGATCGCCGCCCAGATCCAGGACGTCGTCTTCGACTACCTGGACGCGCCGGTCCTGCGCATCGGCGCCCCCTTCTCCCCGGTTCCCTTCTCCCCGGTCCTGGAGAAGGCGTACGTGCCCGACCGCGCCCGCATCGCCCAGGGCTGCCGGCGCCTCCTCGAAAGGTCGTGACCGACGTGGCGGTCGAGGTTCTGCTGCCGAAGATCGGCCTGACCATGCAGGAAGGCACGATCGATGAATGGCTCGTCCCCACCGGCTCCGCCGTGGCGGAGGGCGACGCACTGCTGAGGCTGGCCACCGACAAGGTCGACGTGGACGTCGAGGCGGAGGCCGGGGGACTGTTCCACCCCGTGGTTCCGGCGGGGGCGACCGTGCCCGCCGGGGCCCTCATCGGCTGGCTGCTGGCCGAAGGCGAGCAGCCACCGGACCCGGGGGGTACGCCGATGCCCGCCGGGTCCGGGTCTAGCTCGGGTACGGCCGCGTTGCCTTCCCTGGGCGGCGGCGCGGGTGCGGGCGCGGTGCTGGTCCCGACCGGCGGCGGTGCGGGTGCGGGCGCCCTGACCGCCGGCACCGGCACCGGTACGGCTCCCGGCGCCGACGGTGCGGGCGCGGCGCGCTCCGCCAACGGCGCCGGTGGCCGTCTGCTGTCCTCGCCCAACGCCCGGCGCGTCGCCGTGGCCGCCGACGTCGACCTCACGGCGGTTCGCGGCACCGGACCGGGTGGCCGGATCGTCTCCGAGGACGTGGAGGAGTTCCTCGCGGCCCTCCCCGGTGACCTCGTCACGCCGGTCCCGCCGGGCGACACCTCCTCCTCGCCGCTGGTCCGCAAACTGGCGAAGGAGCGGGGCATCGACCTCTCCGGCGTCAGCGGCACCGGGCCGGGCGGCCGCATCCGCCGGTCCGACCTCGACGCCCTCACACCGGCGCCTGTTCGCCGTAGCGCGGTCCCTCAGCCCGGCGACGTTCTCCCGCTCACCGGCATGCGCGGCACCATCGCCCGCCGGATGCACGCCAGCCTCCAGGAGATGGCCCAGCTGACGCACGGCTACGAGGTGCGGATGGACGCCGTGGTGTCCCTGCGGGACCGGCTCAAGGAGGAGTGGGCCGACAGCGAGCTGCCGGTGCCCAGCCTCAACGACTTCCTGCTGAAGGCCGCTGCCCTGGCCCTGCGGGAGCATCCCCTGCTCAACGCGACGGTGCGGGAGGACGGCATCCACCTGCTCGACGGTGTCCACCTGGGCTTCGCGGTGGCCGTGCCGGGCGGCCTCATGGTCCCCGTGATCGAGGACGCGGTGGCGCTGCCGCTGCCTGAGATCGCCCGCCGGTCGAAGGCCCTGGCCCAAGCCGCGCGCGAGGGGCGGATCTCTCCCGCACAGCTGGAAGGGGCCACCTTCACCGTCACCTCGCTCGGCGGATACGGCGTCGACTTCTTCACCCCCGTGGTCAACCCCGGCAACGTCGGGATCCTCGGGGTGGGCAGGCTCAGGGACGGCGTCGAGTGGGTGGACGACCGCCCGGTGCGGACGCGGGTGCTCACGCTGAGCCTCACCTTCGACCACCGTGCCGTCGACGGGGCGCCCGCCGCCGAATATCTGCGCACGGTCGGTGAGTTGCTGAGCAAGCCCCTCCGCCTGCTGGTGTGATCCGGGATCTACGAGGCCGGTGTGGCCGGGTCGGCGATCCGCTGCGCGAGTTCGCCGACCTCGCGGACGAAGGAGCGGTGCCCCAGCGACCGGTAGACGTCGTCGCCCCGGACCTGCGAGATCGCCGCGGTCTCCAGCAGCGCGAGCAGGCCCAGGCCGATCACCGCCGCCTCGGCGTCGGTGACGGACACGCGGGCCTTGCGGATCAACCGCACCAGTTCTTCCAGCAACTCCGTACGGCTCTCCTGGCGCAGCGCCTCCGCGTCCTGGCTCATGCCGGCCGACGACACGAAGAACACGGTGGCGGCGGACCGGTGCTCACCCATCCAGGCCAGCAGCGTGGTGACCGCCGCTCCGAGGTCCGAGCCGGGATCGTGCGCCTCCGTGATCGTCTGCAACTGCTCGCGCAGCGCGGCGGCGAACGCCCGCATGGCCTCCGCCAGGACCTGGTCCTTGGAGGAGAAGTGGTAGTACACCGCTGCCGAGGTCATCTCGGCACGAGCGGCGATGTCGGCCACCGTCACCTCGTCCGGCGGCTGTGTGGCGAACAACTCCGTGGCCGCCTCGATCACCCACTGCTTGCGCGAGGGGCGGTGAGCGGCGCGGGTTCCGGATGTCGTCATGCTGTCAAGTATGCCGGGATCTTGGTGCTCCAGAGGCCAATGTGCAGGGGGAATTACGCGGACGGACCGTAGGACTTACTGGATACACTGGTCAGTACGCAGGCCCCGCGGACGCGGGTTCACGCCAGTCGGCAGGGAGCATGATGGCCACCACGAAGAACGGCAAGCAGCCCGCCCACCGACCCTCGCGGCGGCAGCACATCATCACCGCCGCGGTGCGGGTGTTCGGCCGCAGCGGCTTCGCGGAGACCAGCATCCAGGACATCGCCGACGAGGCCCAGGTGGTGCCCACGGCCGTCTACTACCACTTCGACGGCAAGGAAGAGCTGCTCGAACTCGCCATGCGCAGGGTCTTCGACCAGCTGAACGCGGTCGTGGAGGCGGCCCGGCCGGAGTCCGAGCCCGGTGACGCGGAGGGCCTGGTCCGCGTCATCGACGCCGTGTGGGAGTGGGTGGAGCAGAACCCCGACGAGGCCAGGCTGTACCAGGTCCAGGTCGCATCGGCCAACGGCAGCGTCAAGGTGCTGCGGGACGAGTTCGAGCAGCGGCACATCCAGCGTGGCTACGACTATCTGCCCGAGGGCACCACGCGCAGCCCCCGGGCGGCGAAGGCCCGGCATGCGTCACAGGCGCTCGCGGTCCGCACGCTGATCAGTACGACGATGCTGGTCACCGCGTTGCGGGCGGAGGGTGGACCGCTGTCCCGACTGCCCTCACTATCCGTGCTGGAGGCGGTCAGGGCACTGGCGCTGCGCATCGTTGCCGCCGAGCAGAAGCCGACGCAGACCGCGGAGCCGGTGAAAGCGGCCGCGTCCCCGAGCTGAGGCGGTTCACCAGGGCAGCGGCCTGCGGTCGGCGAACAGCCCGCCCGTCGTCCCCTCGCCCTCGGGAAGGGTGGCCAGCCAGACCGGGGTGTCCGCACCCTTCTCCGGCCCGCGCGGGGCGGACGGGCCGCCCATGCCGCTGCGGGTCCAGCCGGGGTCGGCGGCGTTGACCAGGACGCCCGTGCCGGCCAGTTCGGCCGCGAGCATCCGGGTCAGGGCGTTGAGCGCCGCCTTGGAGATCCGGTAGGCCGGGTGCCGCCCGGAGTCCATCAGTGACAGCGAACCGTACGAGCTGGTGACGTTCACGACCCGGCCGTAGCCGGCTTCCACCATCCCCGGGACGACGGCCTCCACCACACGCCAGGCGCCGGTGAGGTTCGTGTCCAGGGTCGCGCGCGGGATGTCCTCGTCGATGTACGGGGGCCGCAACTCCCCGTCCAGGGACACTCCCGCGTTGTTCACCAGGACGTCGATCCCGCCGGTCAGCTCCCGTGCCTCCCGGACCGCTTCGCCGACGCTCCTCGCGGAGGTCACGTCCAGGGCCAGCGGCAGTGCCGCCGGGCCGATGGCGCGGCACGCCTCCTCGACGGCCTCCAGTTTCCGCGCCCCGACCAGGACCCGTAGTCCCCGGTCCGCGAGTTGTCGGCCGATCTCCAGGCCGATTCCGCGTGCCCCGCCGGTCACCAGCGCGGTTCTCACCGTGTCCGTGCCGCATGGCTTGCCCGCCGCCTTTCACACCGTGAGGACCGAGCACGCGCTGATGCCCGGCGCCCCGTACACATGGGTGAAGCCCACCCGGGGAGCGCCCGGCACCTGCACACCGGGCGCGCGGCCCTGCAACTGTCGTACGACCTCATGGAACTGCCGCAGCCCGGAGGCGCCGACCGGCTCCCCGCCGGCCAGGCAGCCGCCGTCGGTGTTGACCGGTGTCCGGCCCGTGGGATCGGTGGCCCCGGCGGCCAGCAGCTCCTCCTGCTCGCCGTGGCCGCACAGCCCGGTCTCCGCCAGGTGGATCAGCTCCGAGCCGCTGTCGGTGTCCTGCAACTGGGCGACCTGAACATCGGCCGGCCGTACCCCCGCCGTGCGGAAGGCCGCCTCCGCGGCGTCGACGCTGGGGCTGTGGTGGGGGCCTGGCGGCAGCCAGGGCGAGAACACCTCGAACGAACCGAACCGCCTGGTCCGGAAGGCCAACGACGCCAGTCTGACCGGTCGTTCACACAGGTCGAACGCGCGGTCGCCGAGCGCCAGCACCAGAGCCGCCGCGCCCTGCCCTGGCGAACAGAACATGTACTGGGTGAGCGGGGGACTGACCTCGGCGGAGTCGAGGATCTCCTGCTCCGTCAGTTCCCTGCGCCGCCAGGCCAGGGGAT
The DNA here is from genome assembly GCF_033441795.1 of Streptomyces sp. ADMS. Classification (NCBI taxonomy): domain Bacteria; kingdom Bacillati; phylum Actinomycetota; class Actinomycetes; order Kitasatosporales; family Streptomycetaceae; genus Streptomyces; species Streptomyces sp. ADMS. The sequence continues at coordinate 127,940 of NZ_JAVFVX010000003.1, forward strand.
GGTGCGAGCCGTTACGGAAGGCCCGCGCGGCGACCATCGCCAGGGCGCGCTCAGAGATCCCGTGCTCGTACAGGTACCGCTGGGTCTTCAGCGCGAAGAACTGCGTGGTGAGCATCATGCCGGTCTCGGCGTACCAGTCGCCCAGGCCGTAGCGGGCCGCGGAGACGTGGAACGCGCCCCGCTCGTGCTTGTCGAAGCCCACCGCCAGTCCCAGGGAGGCCTCGCCCGCGCGCAGCGCGTTGGCCACCGCGAGCACGGTGGAGGCGCCGGTGGCGCAGCCGTTCTGCACGTTGACGAACGGCACTCCGGTCAGGCCCAGCCGGCCCACCAGGGTGTCGGGCTTGCCGGACACGTCGGAGCCGCCGGCCGCGTAGCCGATGTCCTCCCAGGCGACGCCTGCGTCGGCCAGCGCCTCGCGCACCGCACGTCCGGCCATGTCCATTCCGGTGACGCTCTCGTCGCGGCCGAAGGGATGCATACCGCATCCGACCACGTACACGTCGTCGGGCCGGCTCATCGCTCCCCGTCCCGCTCCGGGCGGAACGCGAAGGTCACGACCTCGGTTCCGTCCTCGTCCCGGTACGCGGGCACCGTGGTGAGCCGGACCGGCAGACCGATCCCGATCTCCGCGCGGGGAACCTCCAGCAGCGCCTCGACCAGCACCTCACCGAGGTCCACATAGCCGACGTGGTACGGCCGGTGGCCGCCGGCCGGCGGCCGGTACGGTGGTTTCGGCGGGAACGCCTGGAACGTCCACGACCACACGCGCCCGCTCACCGGCAGCACGTACGCGGACATGGTCCCGGCCGAACACCGGGGGCATGATTCCTGCCGGGGGAAGACCACAGTGCCGCACCCGGAGCAGCGGGCGCCCGCGAGACGCGGTGGATCCCCGCCGTCGAACCCTTCGTCGTCGTACCGGTTCTCGAACAACGTTTCGTCGATGAGTCTGGTGCTCATTTCTCGTCCCTTTTCCCACCTCACCAGGCCAGCAGCCCGGCCAGCCGTTCCCGGTGGTGTGCGGCTCCTCCCAGCAGGACCGCGTCGGACTGGGCGCGCCGGAAGTACAGGTGCGCGTCGTGCTCCCAGGTGAAGCCCATGCCGCCGTGGAGCTGTACGCACTCGGCGGCCACGGCGACGAAGGCCTCGCCGCACCAGGCCTGTGCCACCGCCGCCGCCTCGGCCAGCGCCTGCGGCGAGCCGTCGGTGCGGACCGCGCGCAGTACGGCCGACCGAGCGGCCTCGACCTGGAGCAGCATGTCGGCGCAGGCGTGCTTGACGGCCTGGAAGCCACCGATCGCCCTGCCGAACTGGGTACGGTCGCGCACATGGGCCAGCGTCATGTCCAACGCGGCCTGCGCTCCGCCCAGTTGCTCGGCGGCCAGCGCCACCAGGGCCATGTCCAGGGCGCGGGAGACGATGTCCGCCCCCTCGCCGCCGGCGGTCAGTGTCCGGGCCCGGGCACCGCGGAAGGTGACCACCGCCTGGCCCCGGCTGAGATCCAGGGTGGGCACCCGGCGCACCGTGACCCCCGGCTCGCGCGGGTCGACAAGGAAGAGGTCCACGCCGTCGGCCCCGGCCGCGGCCACCACCAGCGCGCCGGCGTCGGCGCCGTCCAGGACGAACGGGGCGGTGCCGTCCAGCAGCGGGACGCTGCCCTGCCAGGAGACGGCCACCGGCACGGCGTCGGACCGCCAGGTCCCGTCGGGCGCGACCACCGCCAGGGCGTGCACGGTGCCCCCGGCCAGCTCGGCCAGCGCCTTGTCGGCCGTACCGCAGGCGGCCAGCACCTGCCCGGCCAGGACGGTGGAGGACAGCAGCGGTACCGGTGCCAGTGTCCTGCCCAGCTCCTCGCAGACCACGGCGATCTCGGCGAGGCCGCCGATGCCTCCCGCCGACTCGGGCAGGCCGAGGGCCGCGAGGCCGACCTGGCGGCCGAGGGCGTCCCACAGGCCGGCGTCGATGCCGGGGGCCTCCTCGGACAGCCGGCGTACCGCGGCGGTCCCGCCGGCGTCCGCGCACACCGACCGTACGGTCTCGCGCAGGTCCTCCAGCTCGGTGTCCGACAGGGCCGTGCCGTCGGTGACGGTGCTTGTCATCGCGCGCTCCCGCTGTTGTCGTACCGCTCCCGCAGGGCACTGTGCGCGGCCGCCATCCGGGCCACCGGTACGCGGTGCGCGGAACAGGAGACGTAGTCGAGGCCGAGGTCGTCGCAGAACGCGATCGACTCGGGGTCCCCGCCGTGTTCACCGCACACGCCCAGTTTGATGCCGGGCCGTACGCTCCGCGCCCGCTCGGCCGCCAGGGCGATCAGGGCGCCCACCCCGTGGGGGTCGAGCCGGGCGAACGGGCTGGCGGTGAGGAACCCGCGCTCCTGGTACTCGGCGAGCACCTGGCGCTCGACGTCGTCCCGGGAGAACCCGTAGGTGAGCTGGGTGAGGTCGTTGGTGCCGAAGGAGAAGAACTCGGCGTGCTCGGCGAGTTCGCCGGCCAGCAGCGCGGCCCGCGGGGTCTCGATCATCGTGCCGAGCCGGTACGGGACCTCCACCCCGGTGCGGGCGGCGACCGCGTCGGCGGCACCGCGTACGTACGCGGCCGCGGCGGCCAGTTCCTCCGGCAGGCTGACGAGCGGGATCATCACCTCCAGCTCCGGCCGGATCCCGGTGGCGGCGACCTCGGCCCAGGCGGTGAAGAGCGCCTCGGCCTGCGCCGGGTAGAGCCGCTCGTGCAGCAGCGCCAGCCGCACCCCGCGCAGCCCGAGCATCGGGTTCGCCTCGCGCAGCGCGGCGGCCCGGTGTTCCTCGGCCGCGTCCTGGGCCTCGCCGGGGGCGGGCAGGAACTCGTGCAGCGGGGCGTCCAGCAGGCGCACGGTCACCGGGCGGTTCCCCACGGCGGCCAGCAGTGCGCGGAAGTCCTCGTGCTGGGCGTGCTCCAGCGCCGACAGCGCCTCGTCGCGCGCGGTCGCGTCGGCGGCCAGGAGGACCCGGCGGATCAGCGGCAGCCGCTCGCCGAGGAACTGGTGTTCCGTACGGCACAGCCCGACACCCTCCGCGCCCAGGGCGAGGGCCGTCTCCACCTCGGCGGCCGTGTCGGCGTTGACCCGCACACCCAGTCGGCGCACCCCGTCCGCCCACGTCAGCAGAGTGGACAGCTCGGGAGGCGGTCCGGCCACGCTGACGCTCAGCGTTCCCGCGTAGACGGCGCCGGTACGGCCGTCCAGCGAGACCGGGTCACCCTCGCGCACCACTCGCTCCCCGAAGCGGACCGTCCCCGCGGCCGGGTCCACGCGCAGTCCCTCGGCGCCGCACACGGCGGGCTTGCCGGCGCCCCTCGCCACCACGGCGGCGTGCGAGGCGATACCGCCGCTGCCGGTCAGCACGGCGGCGGAGGCCAGCATCCCGGGGACGTCCGCCGGGGTCGTCTCGGCGGCCACGAGCACGACCCGCGTACCGTCCGTGGCCAGTTCGAGGGCACGTCCGCTGGACAGCACGACCGCTCCGGTCGCCGCCCCCGGGGAGGCGGGCAGCCCCTTCACCAGGAGCTCCTCCCCGCCGGTCAGCCGGAGTTGGGGGTGCAGCAGTTCCTGCACCTGCGCGGGGGTGATCCGCCGTACGGCCTCCTGGCGGTCTATCGCTCCGTCCCGGGCCAGGTCCGCGGCCAGACACACCGAGGCCCGAAGCGGCGGGCGGAGTTGCGACGAGGCGGCGAGCAGGGAGATCTCGTCGTCGCGCACCTCGAAGTCGACCGACACCGGAGCGCGCAGATGACGCTCCAGGGTGAGCAGGGAGTGCTCCAGCAGAGCCGTGCCGCCCGCGAGCCGGTCCAGCGGTTCACCGGTGTGCGGCGGCGGGGCGCTGCGGCGCACACCCCGGAAGAAGGAGCCCTGGGGGGAAAGGCGCCCCGTCTCGGGATCGCGGCTGACGGCCGTGCCGTGGCCCGAGTGGTCCGCCGGGCCGATACGCAGGGCCTGCACATGCAGGGCGAGGGTCAGATCGGCGGGGAGCCGCTGGGACCGGCGGGATCTTCTCGCACGCGGCGAGTCCCACCGGGAGAGGAGGGCCCGTGCGGCCAGCGCGAGCTGCTGCGCCGGGTCGTCGGGGAAGGGCCGGGAGCCGTGTGCCGCCACCAGGGACAGGAGCGCCTCCACGCGTTCCCGCGGTCCGGGTATGTCCAGGAGGGCGTCGTCGAGCACCGCGGCGGGCACGTCGAGAGCGTACTCGGCGATCATGCGCACGGTGGTGGCCCACACGTCGTGCAGCGCGTCGGAGCGCCCGATGACGGCGCACAGGTCGTCGGCACCGGCGGGGGTGACGCCGAGACAGGCCAGTTCGGGCGGCAGGCCCGCGATCTCGGTGGGCGCGCTGGCCGACAGGCGCAGCAGCAGCGGCCGGGCCGGGTCGCCGATGTGCCGCCCCGACAGTTGTTCGACCAGTTCCACGGCGGCCCCTGCGGTGTCGGTCTCGCACAGCGACGCGGCGGCGCCGGCGGGCACGGTGAGCCCCGGCACGACCGGCAGCCCGAGGGCCACCAGCCGGTCCATCGCCGCGCCGTGCGCGCCCAACTCGTCGGCGTCGAGGCCCCGGATCCGTCCCTGCCCGTAGGGCACCAGGATCCGGCCGGGGGCCGCGGAGGCCGCCTCGGACTGGGCGAGCGGGCCCGCCTCGCGGTCGGTGACGCTCAACCCCGGCTCCTCTTGATGAGCTCCTCTTCGCGGGCCTCGTCCTCGGCCCGGCTGATCCCCAGTACGAGCAGCAGTTCCTGGTGCAGTCGCATCCACACGGTGTGGTATGAGTCGCACAGCGGCGAGGCCAGCCAGGCCGGCGCGCCGTCGTCAAAGCGGTCGAGGGCTTCCTCCAGGGCGGTCAGGTACTGCCCGCTGCCCGCGAGCACCTGGTGCAGTCGGCGCAGTACGGGCTGAATGGCCTCGTGCACGTCCTCCAGCGACTCGCGCACTCCCGCGTCGTAGACGTCGTCGGTGTGGTCGTTGGCCGAGCCGTCGGGGCGGCACTGCCATGCCGTGCACACATCGCGGATCTTGCGGTTGACCGGCAGGAACGCCTCGTAGGCCGCGGTGATCCGCTCCTCCTGCTCGGAGCCGGCGGGCACCCGCAGGAGCTGCGCGGCGGCGGCCTTGGCACGCTCGGTCGGCAGGACCACCGGCCCCTTCACCATCGCCAGCCCGGCGTCGACCAGCGGACGGTGCTCGGACTCCGGCCGGCCGCGCCACATACCCCGCAGAACGAGGTCGACGACGGCCTCGGTGAGGAACTCGTCGAGTGCGTCCGGAAGGTCCACGGCAGCAGATTGCATCGCCACACCATTTCCCCGGTTCTGTGGTGACCGGTTCCTCGGATCTGTGTTGCCCGGAGGTTACGCCCAGGCAGGCCTGTTAGTGAAGAGGGACTCAAGAAACACTTTCCGATTCCCTGGCCCCGGCCCGGCTGTCGTCCGACTTCGGACGGGCCCGCGCGGTGAGGAACGCCGCCATACGGTCCTGGGCCTCCCGGCCGCCTGCCAGGGCGGCGATCGACTCCGCCTCCTCGGCGAGGTGCCGGCGCAGCTCGTCGCCGTCGCCGACGCGCAGCAGGCCCTTCGCGGCGCGCAGCGCGCCGGTGGCGCCCGCGGCCAGGTCGGCAGCGGTCCGGTGTGCCACGTCGTCCAGTTCCGCGTCGTCCACGGACCGGGAGACCAGGCCCCACCGTTCGGCGTCGTCGCCGGTCAGGACCCGATTGGTGAGGATCAGGTCCGCTGCCCTGCGGGGGCCCACCAGGCGCGGCAGGAACCATGAGGCCCCGCAGTCCGGCGTGAGCCCGATCGCCGTGTACGCCAGCCGGAACCGCGCGGACCGGGCCGCCAGGGCGATGTCGCCCGCCAGGGCGAGTCCGATCCCGCCGCCCGCGACCGCGCCGCGTACGGCCGTCACCAGCGGCACGGGCAGGTCGTGCAGGGCTTGTACCGCGGTGTGCGCGGCGCTTGCCACGGCGTACACATAGGCGCCGGTCTCCGTGCCGCGGCCGGCGAATGCGCGCAGGTCACCGCCCACGCAGAAGCCGGTACCCGTCGACCGCAGCAGGACCGCGCCGCCCGGGTCCGCGGCCACTTCGAGTGCGGTGTCCCGCAGGGCCTCGGCCGTTCTCAGGTCCAGGGCGTTCTTCCGCTCCGGATCGTCCAGCCTCAGCTCGACGACTCCGTCGTGGTGGCGGACGATCCGGACCGGCTCGGTGCTCGCGGGGAGGCTCATGGGTGTTTCTCCTGTCGTCCTGCCGTCGCCGGACGCTTTTCGTCCCGGGTGCTTCTCGGCAAGATACTGAAGACGCTATACAGTTTCTAGGACGCGACGGGACCCGATGCCCGTACGCCCGTCGGCGGGAGGTCCCGTGCCCATCCAGTTCGATGTCGATCCGACTGTCGCCCAACTAGCCGCCTCGACGGCCGAGTTCGTACGCCAGGTGGTCATTCCGGCCGAGCGTGAGTGCGGCGGGTCCGTGCACGACGCCCCCGAGGCGGTGCGGGAAACCCTGCAGAAAGCCGCCCGTCACGCCGGTGTGTTCGCTCCGCACGTACCGACACGGTGGGGCGGACACGGGCTCGACCTGCGCGGACAGGCGGTGGTGTTCGAAGCGGCGGGCTACTCGCTCCTCGGACCGCTGGCGCTGAACTGCGCCGCCCCGGACGAGGGCAACATGCACCTGCTGGAGAAGGTGGCCACCGAGGAACAGAAGCAGAGGTATCTGCGTCCGCTGGCCACGGGTGAGACACGGTCCTGCTTCGCCATGACCGAACCCGCCCCGGGAGCGGGCGCCGATCCCCGCTCCCTGCGGACCACCGCGACCCGGGTGCCCGGAGGCTGGCGCATCGACGGACGCAAGTGGTTCATCACCGGCGCCCATGGAGCCGGCTTCGCCATCGTCATGGCCCGTACCTCCGGCAGCCCCGGTGACCCGGGCGGCGCCACCATGTTCCTGGTCGACGCCGGCACTCCCGGTATGCGCATCGTCCGGGACATCGAGACCCTCGACGAGTCGCTCTTCGCCGGGCACAGCGAGATCGTCTTCGAGGAGTGCGTGGTGGGGGAGGAGCAGGTGCTCGGCGCGGTGGACCACGGCTTCGAGGGCGCGCAGGTCCGGCTCGGTCCCGCCCGCATGACCCACTGCATGCGCTGGCTGGGAGCGGCCCGCCGCGCCCAGGACGTCGCGCTGGAACGGGCGGGGAGCCGGATGGCGTTCGGCTCGGCGCTGGGCGACCTCGGGATGGTCCAGCAGATGCTGGCCGACTCCGAGATCGACATCGAGGCGAGCCGCGCCCTGATCCTGCGTACCGCCTGGGAGTTGGACACCGGTTCCGCCGCGGCCTCGCAGCTCACGTCGGTGTCCAAGACCTTCGTGGCGGAGGCGGTGAACCGGGTGGTCGACCGGGCTGTGCAGATCTGCGGAGCTCTCGGCATCTCGGCCGCCGACGCCCCGCTGGCCCGCCTGTACCGGGAGGTGCGGCCGTTCCGGATCTACGACGGCCCGTCGGAGACACACCGTTTCGCCATTGCGCGCCGCGCGGTGCGGCCCTACCGACAGCCGCGCACGGGCGCCGCCGACGGCTGATGCCGACTGCCGTCGAGTGTTGCCTCCTGAGCGGATCCTCTTCACCCCCAGCCGCCGACGGTGGTGCATGCAACAGGACGCACCCGCCATCGCATCAGTGCATAGGGTGGACCCAGGTGCCGCTGCCCGCGGGCACCTTCTCACCGCAGGCCGTGACCCTGCGGCCGAACGGTGGAATCGCCGCCGTGGGCGGCAACGACGACGCGCCTGTCGGTATGACCTGGACGCCCGCCGGGGGCCTGCGATCGCTCGGCCTGCCGGAGAACGATCCGCAACTCCCGCTCGACGTCAGCTCTGTGGTGTCCTCCGGCACGCATCTGACCGTCGGCGGCTGGCACTACCTGTCCAGCGGCGATGGCGACTCCTTCAGGAGCGGCGCCATCCTGACCAGGTAGCACGGCAGGCGGCTCAGGAACGGCCACGGTGGTATCAGCCGGCCGATCTGCGGCAGTGCAGGAAGAGGTGGGGCTCGGGCCCGGCGCCGCGGTGGTCCGGGTCGAAGACGGTGCTGTGCCGGGACAGCACCGTCAGCCCCGCCGCCTCCGCCACGCCGATGAAGTCCTCCTCGGCGAAGCTCGTGGCGCGGACCGGCCGGCCCATGAAGACCACCTCCATGTCCTCGACGTCGGCGGGCACGGTGGCCAGTACCAGATGTCCGCCGGGTTTCAGGGCCAGGGCCAGGCGCCGTGTGAGAGCCGCCTGCTCGGCGCGGGTCATCTGCAGCAGCGAGAAGAACACGCACACGCCGTCGAACGAGTCCGCATCGAGCGGGAGATCCCGGATGTCGCCGCAGCGGAAGTCGGCCTCGGGGACCTGACGGGTGGCGAGTTCGACCATGACGGGGGAGACGTCGACGCCCAGCACCGAGTGCCCTGCCTCTATGAGCGCGGACGCGGTGGGCCGTCCGGTGCCGCTGCCCACGTCCAGCGTGCGCGCGGCGGGCGGCAGCCGCTCGATCAGCCACTCCAGCGCGGACAGATGTGCGGGGGCATGGGCGAACGCCTTCTCGTAGTCGGGGCCCAGCGCGTCGAACAGCACGGCGGCGGGCGGCCGTTGGTTGTCCTGCCTCATGTCGGTGTCCCCTCGTTCGCCGGTCTGCATCGTCGCACCACGGGGCGCGTGTCACAACGGTCGCCCGGTGTGCGTCCCGACGGGCGGGGCAGGGAAGAATGGGGGCCGTACCCAAAGGTCGACCCTTGCGGAGGAGCGGGAAATGCAGGACGCGCGAGCGGGGCAGGTCGCCGGGCCCGAGGACCTCATCGATGTGGCCCGCCTGGTCACGGCGTACTACGCACTGCACCCCGACCCCGCCGATCCCGGGCAACGGGTGGCGTTCGGCACCTCGGGGCACCGGGGCTCGTCCCTCACGTCGGCGTTCAACGACGACCACATCGCGGCCACCAGCCAGGCCATCTGCGAGTACCGCGCCGCCCAGGGCACCGACGGGCCGCTCTTCCTCGGCGCGGACACCCACGCCCTGTCCGAGCCCGCGCGGATCACGGCACTGGAGGTGTTCGCCGCCAACGACGTGACCGTCCTCATCGACCAGGCCGACGGCTACACGCCCACCCCGGCGGTCTCGCACGCCATCCTCGCCCACAACCGAGGCCGTACGTCCGGCCTCGCCGACGGCGTGGTGGTCACCCCCTCGCACAACCCGCCCGCCGACGGCGGCTTCAAGTACAACCCGCCGAGCGGCGGCCCCGCCGGGTCCGAGGCGACCTCCTGGATCCAGGACCGCGCCAACGAGATCATCACCGGCGGCCTGAAGGACGTACGGCGCATCCCCTACGCCCGTGCCCTGGCCGCGCCCGGCACCGGCCGCCACGACTTCCTCGGCGCCTATGTGGCCGACCTGCCCGATGTACTGGACCTGGAGGCGATCCGGGCAGCCGGGGTGCGCATCGGCGCCGACCCGCTGGGAGGCGCCTCCGTCGCGTACTGGGGCCGTATCGCCGAACAGCACAGGCTCGACCTGACGGTGGTGAACCCGCTCGCCGACCCCACCTGGCGTTTCATGACGCTGGACTGGGACGGCAAGATCCGCATGGACTGCTCCTCGCCCTACGCCATGGCCTCGCTCATCGAGCAGCGCGACAGGTTCGACATCGCCACCGGCAACGACGCCGACGCCGACCGGCACGGCATCGTCACGCCGGACGGGGGTCTGATGAACCCCAACCACTATCTGGCCGTGGCGATCTCGTACCTGTTCTCGCACCGGGACCAGTGGCCGGCGGGCGCAGGCATCGGCAAGACCCTGGTGTCGTCCAGCATGATCGACCGGGTCGCCGCGGACGTCGGCCGGCCACTGGTCGAAGTGCCCGTCGGATTCAAGTGGTTCGTGGACGGACTGTCCGACGGAACGCTCGGCTTCGGCGGCGAGGAGTCGGCGGGCGCTTCCTTCCTGCGCCGCGACGGCTCGGTGTGGACCACCGACAAGGACGGCATCATCCTGGCCCTGCTCGCCTCCGAGATCACGGCCGTCACCGACAGGACGCCCTCGGAGCACTACGCGCAACTCACCGACCGATTCGGCGCCCCCGCCTACGCGCGCATCGACGCCCCGGCCTCCCGCGAGGAGAAGGCACTGCTCGCCAGGCTGTCCCCGCGCCAGGTCACCGCCGACACTCTCGCCGGCGACCCGGTCACCACGGTGCTCACCGAGGCCCCCGGCAACGGCGCGGCCCTCGGCGGCATCAAGGTCGCCACCGCCAACGCCTGGTTCGCGGCCCGCCCTTCGGGCACCGAGGACGTCTACAAGATCTACGGGGAGTCGTTCCTCGGCCCGGACCATCTGAGCCAGGTCCAGGAGGAGGCCAGGTCGGTGGTGCTGGCGGCGCTGGGCACCTGAGGCGGACGAGACCTGGGTACGGCGCTGACCGCCGCCGGAGCCGCGAACGGCGGCGGCGCGCTGACCCGGGATGTTCCCCCTCGACTTGGCGGCGACTGCTTCCAGGAGGGCGACAACGACCGCGACGGGAACCGACGTACGTAGCCGTGGACAGTCGAGCGGACACGGAAAAAGTGGGACGGTTCGAGGAATGCAGGTCGGTGGCCGGGGTATAGGCGTGCGAGCCGGACGATGGACCGGCGAAGACGAGATCGATCGACCGGGAGGGGCACCTCATGACGACGACCACCGTGCAGACGACCGAACAGAGGGTGGACGTCCCGGACATCGCGGACCCTTCCAAGGTCGCGCCGAAGGACGCACGGGAGTTGTCGAAGCTGTTCTTCGACCAGCTCACGGTGGTGGAGGAGGGCACGCTCGAATACCAGTACGCGCGCAACACGCTGATCGAGATGAACATGTCCCTCGTCCGCTACGCGGCCGGACGGTTCCGCAGCCGCGGTCAGGATGAGATGGAGGACATCGTCCAGGTCGGCATGATCGGCCTGATCAAGGCGATCGACCGGTTCGAACTGTCCCGTGAGGTGGAGTTCGCCTCCTTCGCCGTTCCCTACATCGTCGGCGAGATCAAGCGGTTCTTCCGCGACACGTCCTGGGCCGTACACGTGCCCCGGCGTCTGCAGGAAGCCCGCGTCCAGCTGGCGCGCGCCAACGAGGAACTGCACAGCAGGCTGGGCCGGACACCGACGATCAGCGAACTGTCCGAGCTGATGAGCCTTCCGGAGGAAGAGGTCGTGGAGGCTCAACTGGCCTCCAACGGATACAGGTCGGCCTCCCTGGACGCGGCGATCAGCGGCAGCGAGGACGGCGAGGCCGCGCTGGCGGACTTCATCGGCGACGAGGACGCGGCCCTTGGACTGGTCGAGGACTTCCACGCCCTCGCGCCGATGATCGCCGAACTGGACGAACGCGAGCGGCAGATCATCCACTGGCGCTTCGTCGACGAACTCACCCAGGCCCAGATCGGCGAACGCCTCGGCGTCTCCCAGATGCACGTCTCGCGCTTGATCACGCGCCTTCTGGCCCGTCTGCGTGAAGGCATGCTCAGCACCCACTGACGGCCGGTGACCCAGTACTCCCGTGGGGCCGAGGGAAAAGGGAAGGTGTGTCATTTTCCCTGCGCAGGCTTCGCCAGTTCTGCGTTGAACTGAGCGCCGACCCCGTGCAGCGCGCGGCGGAAGACGCTCAGACAGCTGCATCCCGACCACAGGGCTCCCGTCCCTCCTGCGAAGATCAACATCCATGCCGTTGACGACTGTTCGGCCATCTGCCGCAGCGTGCTGCGCAACAGAGCGCGGGACGTGGCTGGGGCGGCCTGCGTCATCTGGTCGATGACCTCAGGCTTGGCCGCGGGAATGGCCAGACCGGGGATGGTGGGTCGCCGTCCTGGTGCTGTGGCCTCTCGGCTTTGTCATGCGCTCCACTGCCGCCGGTGGCGGCCGAGGCCGCTGGTACCGATGGTGACCTCACCCGTACGCGCGCCTCCACCCCGGGGCCCGGCCGATATGACGGCCGGGCCCCGGGGTGTGCCGGACGTGGAAGTGATCGGGCGCGTAGAAGCCATACCGCCCATAGGCGTCGCAAACAGCGGCAGGGGTACGCGTGTTGCAGTCGGGGGCGGGACTGCACGCGCGATGGAACCCGCGCGACCTCCGGCCGTACCCGTCCCCGGCCTCACCGTCGTCCGGGCGCCCAGCCGGGGCACGGCGGCCTGCGGGAGGCCTTGTGTGCGACTCCCGGCCGCAGTGGCCGAGGCGACCGGACCGCGGCCACCGGCGTGGCCGGGCAGAAGAGCGAGCCTGGCCGAGGTGATCCATCGCAGCCCGGAGCCGTCTGGACAGGGCCCTCCTGCGCAGGCCGGCCTGGACGGTCAGGCCTGGACACCGGCCGCGGTGACAGGACGGCGGACGCCATACGGTGGGCCGTCGCCGCAGCGTGTCCAGTGGTGGTCCGAGCGTGGTGGCAGGAGACGGCCCGGGAAGTGCCGTGGGGGGGGCGATGAGCCACCGTCACAAGCAAGTCCCCTGAGCGGGAACTGTCGTGGCGCACGAGAGAAATGGCCTCGTACCTGAGTTCACAGGAAGCGCCGGATCGGGGTGACTGTGATTTCCCTGGCGCGTTGCAGCATCGCCCGCCGTCTCCATCGAGTGAGGTCGATGTCCACACTGCGCTTCAGGTCCGCCTCGTAGTCCCGTTCGAGCGAGGCAGTGAACTCCTCGTCCAGCACGACGAGCATCACCTCTTCGTCGTGGTCCATGGAGCGACGGTTGAAATTGGTCGATCCGATGAGGGAGGCGACCGAGTCCACGGTGATGATCTTGGCATGCATCATGGTCGGCCGGTACTGACGGATGTGCACACCGGCCTGCAACAGGCGCGCGTAGTGGTGTTGACCGGCGAGCTGACAGGCGCGCTGGTCCGTGTGGGGGCCGGGCAGCAGGATCTCGACACGCACACCGCGACGAGCGGTCTCGCACAGCAGGTCGATGAAGTAGGCGTCCGGAGCGAAGTAGGCGGTGGCCAGCCGGAAACTCTCCTCGGCGGAGCTGAGCATGACCCGGATGAGGGTCTGCATGTCCTGCCAGCCGATGCTCGCGGACCCGCGAACGACCTGCACCACCGACGAGCCGGACTGCGGGTGTTCCGTGAAGCGGTCACGGTCGTCGAAGAGTTCGTCATGGCACTCCGCCCAGTTCTGCGCGAACGCGGCCGCGATGCCGTCGACGGCCGGACCCCGTACCTGGACATGAGTGTCCCGCCACTCGGCAGGGTTGCGCGCATTGCCGCACCATTCCTCCGCGATGCCGACGCCGCCGGTGAACGCGGTGTGTTCGTCGACGATGAGGGCCTTGCGGTGGCAGCGGTGATTCTGCTTGAACGGCGACAGCCACGCGGGTCTGCGGAACCAGGCCACTTCCACTCCTGCGCTGCTCATGAGGTCCAGCAACCTCCGCTCGATGCTTTTGGCGCCGAAGCCGTCGAGCAGCAGTCGCACTCGCACCCCCGCGCGGGCGCGGTCGGCCAGAGTGACGGCGAAGTCGTGGGCGATCTGCCCCCGCCAGTACACGAACGTCATCATGTCGATGGTGTGCCGGGCCGAACGGATCGCCCCGAGCATCGTCGGGAAGATCTCGTCACCATTGCGCAGGGGCACCAGGTCATTGCCTTCCGTGGCGGCCACACCGATCAGTCGCTCCAGGCGACGGCGCAGGCGCCGCTTGCGCGCTTCCACGTCAGGCGCGGTGTCGGGAGCAGCGGGTGCAGGTATACCGCCGAGTGTCACGCCGAACCTCCCACTGGGTCATGGGGACAGATGTCACGGGCTGCTTGGCCCCCGGACAACCACATTCCCGGTCGGCGCCGCGGCACTCCGGCTGTCTGGAACCCGGCGCCGAGATCTCACATTTCACAGGGGGTCTACGGCCGTATGGACGCGCGCTGCGGACTCTCGCGTCTTGGACCGAGTTCTCAGTTCAGGCAGTCTGTCCGCCAGGCGGGCGGTGTCGCCCAACTCCATGTACCGACTTCATGTAACGGTGGGCGGCTGTCCCGGCCACCTCGATGCCGTCCGTGTTCGCCGCGGCCGCACCGGCAGCGGGACCGCTTTTCGACGCGTCCTGGGAAAAAAGTTCCGGGTCGCTGTCGATCCGGCCGCGTCTCGTTCGACGTAATGATGTGGGGCGCATCACCACACGAGACTGCGACAGAACCTGACGAGGAGACACGTGGAACAACTGCTGAGAGTCATGAACTTCATGGTCTCGAGTGACGGCATCGCTGCCGGTGAGGACCAGAGCTTCGAGAGTCCGTTCGGCTTTGCCAGTCCCGAGAGGCTGTTCGCCTGGGCCGGCGCCACGGCGAGCTGGCCCATGCGCACCGATCCCGGGGGGAGCCGGGGCCTCGATGACTACTTCACGCGAGACTTCGCGCGCAACATCGGTGCCGAGATCATGGGCCGTAACAAGTTCGGGCCCCAGCGCGGGCCCTGGCACGACCATGAGTGGCGCGGCTGGTGGGGTGACGAGCCGCCCTTCGGTACCCCGGTGTTCGTCATGACCCACCACAGGCGTCCGTCGTTCACGCTCTCCGACACCACGTTCCACTTCGTCGACGGCGACCCCATCACGGTCCTCGATCAGGCGCGGGAGGCGGCGCGGGGCAAGGACGTCCGGCTCGGCGGCGGGGTCACCACGATCCGGCAGTTCCTTGACGCCGGCCTCGTCGACACCATGCATGTGGCGGTCTCGCCGGTGAAGCTCGGTTCCGGACTGCGACTCTGGGAGTCCCCCGATGATCTGCTCGACCGGTTCCACCTGGAGGTCGTGCCCAGCCCGAGCGGCGTGACGCACCACCTGTTCTGGCGAAGGTGACGCCAGGGCCCGCTCGGGGATGCCGGCGCGGTGGATGCAGGCATTTCAGCAGTTGACGAGGTCTTGCACCAGCTCCACAGGCTGTCACCGTCAGTCCGGCGGCCAGCAGGTTCTTCGCTGCGTTCACGCCCGTCGTGGGTCGTTCCGCAGTCGCAGGTCCAGGTACGTACGTGCGGCGGCATCCTGTCCTGCAGGGTGCCGCAGGCGGAGCACAGTCTGGAAGAGGGGAAGAAGTGGTCGACCACGATCACTTCCCGCCCGTACCAGGCGGCCTTGTACTCCAGCATGCTTCGGAACTCCGACCACGCCGCGTATCCACGAAAGGACTCTGATGAAGAATATCGGTCGGCGTGGCACCGTTCTCGCCCCATTTCCCTCTGTTGAGATAGCCGAACTCACCGTGCGCGGTGAGCGCTTGGCAACACATTGACCCAGGGGGAAGGGAAACATGACCACTCCACGTCGCAAACCGAGATACATCGGACGGATCACAGTCGTCGGGGTCGCGCTGACAGCGCTCATGGGCGCCATGACGGGAACGGCGACCCAGGTGGCGGCTTCGCCGAGGACGCCTGAGAAGCCGCCCGTGCCGTCGCTCGCCTGGACCGACTGCCAGGGCGGCTTCGAGTGTGCGAACGCCGACGTTCCGCTCGACTACCGCAAGCCGCACGGCAAGACCATCACCCTTGCGGTGGTCCGGAAGAAGGTCGCGGACCAGACGAAGCGCAAGGGCACCCTGTTCATGCAGCCGGGAGGGCCCGGCAACTCCGGTGTGGACTTCGTGCGCAACAACCACGCGGACCTGCCGGCCGCATTGCGAGACTCGTTCGACGTCTTCGGCTACGACGCCCGCGGCGTCGGCCGCAGTTCGCCGCTGACCTGCTTCGACGACGCGAGGTACACGCGGGCCGTCACGGAGGCGAAGGGTGTGCCCGGCCCGGACGCCTTCGAGCCGGCGCTGCGCCAGGCCGCCGAATTCGACCAGGCCTGCGTGGACAACACGGGCGAGCTGCTGCCCTACATCGGCACCGAGTACGTCGCCCGGGACATCGACCTGCTGCGGGAGGCGCTCGGGGAGAAGCAACTCACCTACTACGGGCGGTCGTTCGGGTCGTACATCGGGACCGTCTACGCCGCCGTGTTCCCGAAGAGGGTGCGGGCCCTGACCCTCGACGGCGCGTACGACCCGGTGCACTACGCCAACCGTCCGTACGCCTACGACCGGCCGCAGTACCTGGCGCTGGACGGCGCGATGGGCCGCTTCCTGGACTGGTGCGCCGCCGATCAGGCCACCTGCGGGTTCGGCGACGGCAACCCGCGCGCGGCGTTCGAGAAGCTGAAGGCCGACCTGGACGCCAACCCCGTGCCGACCGCGAACGGCGGCCAGGCCAACGGCTACACGCTGGTCTACCGGCTGATGTTCAACATCAACGAGGGCAAGGTCATCTGGCCCGAGTTCGGCGCGGCATTGCGCAAGGCCCAGCTGCGGGACAACACGTCCTTCCTGCTGCGACCGCCGTCCCCGGCCAGCTTCGACTTCCTGGGCCCGAACGTGGCCGTCGAGTGCGTCGACCGGGACTACCCGCGCGATCTGCGACTGCTGAAGCGGAAGGTCACGGCCTTTGCGAAGGCAGCCCCGCTGCTCGGCCCGGCGATGGCGTACGGCCCTCCCACGTACGACCACCAGCACGCCACCGCCTGCACCCAGTGGCCCGGCGAGCGCGTCAGCCGCTACGACGGCTCCTACCGGGCGAAGGGCTCTGCGCCGATTCTCGTCGTCGGTACCACCGGCGACCCGGACACCCCGTACCAGGACGCGGTGGCGCTGTCCCGGCAGCTCGACAACGCCTCGCTGCTCACCTTCCAGGCCGAGGGGCACACCGCGTTCGGCCGCAGCGCCTGCGCGACGGACGCGGTCGTCGGCTACCTGGTGGACCTCAAGGTCCCGGCCTCCGGCACGACATGTGCGGACGAGACGCAGCCGCCTTCGTCCACACCGAAGACGGCCCCGCCCGGCACGACGCTCAGCGAACTCCGTAACGGAGTCGACGAGCGTGTCGAGCGCATCGGCTCCGTGAGCTGACGTTCCCGTACGGACCCCGAGGCGCCGTTCTTCAACGACCGGCGCCTCGGGCTTTGTTGCGGCCTCGCTGCGACAGATCTTGCGGCGCGGGCGGATTCGCGTACCTTCCTTGTCCCGGACGCCCGTACACACACCGCTACGGCGGCCGGTGTGAACGAGGTACCGGTGACCGTACGGGCCCGGCTCGCTGCTGGCGGACCTTCAGGTCCACCAGCAGCGAGCCGGGCCCCCGGCTGCTGCGACGCGGAGGGCGGGTGACCAGAGCGAGCGCCGTCAGCAGGACTTCGGCGGGCCGGTGCCCAGGGCCGCCGGCACGGACGTCGACCGGGGTCCGGCGGTCCCCGCCGGGAGGGCCGGCGTCCGGGTGCGGGCAGTGCCGACGTGTCCCGCGCCGGGTCGGGTCGGGCATCCGGTCCGGACGAGGCTGGGGGCGGGGGAGATCGCGAGGTCAGTCGCTGATTGCTCCTACCGGGTCATCGGTCAGACTGGTGGCCAGCCACTGCTCCACGGCCGTGATGTGGACGGTCGCCGCAGAGACGGCGAGCAGGGCGTCGCGTGACTGAAGCGCGCTGAGGATCTGCTCGTGGTCCTGGCGGGCGTTGTTCAGGGCATGGCTGGTCTGGCTGCCGCGGACGATGCGGACACGCTGCGTGCGGGTCGAGAGCACTTGCAGCAGCATCGACAGCACGGGGTTGCCGACGGCTTCGACGATCCTGAGGTGGAAGGCGATGTCGTGGGCGACGAACTCCTCCACGGTGCTGACCGTCCGGGACCGGTCGAGGATGTTGCGCAGTTCCTGGAGGTCCTTCGGTTTCAGCAGGGCGGTGGCCAGCCCCGTGGCCTGCGGTTCGAGCAGTCGTCGTACCTGGAGCAACTGCAGAGCCGTGTGGCCCTGGGAGACGTCGGCGGCGAAGGACAGGGTTTCCAGCAGGAGATGGGGCTCCAGGCTGGAGACGTACGTGCCGTCGCCCTGACGGGTGATCAGGATCCGCATGGCGGTCAGTGCCCGGACGGCCTCACGCAGGGAGTTGCGGGACAGGCCGAGCTGTCCGGCGAGGATCTCCTCCTTGGGCAGCCGGGAACCGGGCGCGAGTTCGCCGGCGAGGATCATCGCCTTGATCTTGTCGATCGCCTCGTCCGTCAGTGCCACGAGGGTGCCTCTCTGGGTCGGGGACGCGCCGGCCGGCCGCTCCGCCGGACCCGGCTCGGGCCGGCGGAGCCACTCTTCGGTTCGGTGCTATTCCTGCTTCTCGCCGGAGGCGAAGCGGGAGATGATCAGTGCGACGATGATGATGGCTCCGTTGAGGAACTGGTTCCACAGCGGTGGTACACCCGCCAATGTCATGACGTTCACGACGAGTTGCAGCGTCAGCACACCGGTGAGCGCGCCGAAGACGGAACCCTTGCCGCCGTTGAGGCTGACTCCGCCGATGACGGTCGCGGCGAAGACCTGGAAGATCCAGCCGCTGCCCTGGGTGGCGGATATGGAGCCGTAGTGGCCGCTGTAGAGGATGCCGGCGAACGCGGCGAGGACACTGCCGAGGATGAGGACGATCCACACGATGCGGTCGACACGGATGCCGGCGGTGCGGGCCGCCTCCGAGTTGCCGCCGATCGCGTACAGCGCCCGGCCGTGCCGGAGCCAGGCCAGCGCGCCGGCGCCGAGGGCGAACAGCACCACGCAGATCCAGATCGCTGCCGGGAGACCCAGCCACGACGACTTGCCCAGGTAGGTGAAGGAGGAGGGCAGTTCCACGATGGACTGGCCCTCCGAGAGGGCGACCTGGAGTCCGCGCAGCATGGTGAGCATGCCGAGGGTGACGATGAAGCCGTTGAGGCGCAGCTTGAGGATCAGGAAACCGTTGACGGCCCCGATCACTGCGCCCACCAGCAGACAGAGCGGTACGGCCGCCCACTCGGGGAGCAGTCCGAGGCCGGTGAACCGGGCTCCGCTGGTCGGCAGGACCAGCCACACGGCGATGACGGGCGCCACGCCGATCGTGGACTCCAGGGACAGGTCCATCCGTCCGCAGATCAGGATCAGCGCGGTGGCCAGCACCAGCAGGCTCAGCTCGGTGGACTGCTGGGCCACACCGATGAGGTTGTCGGCGGTCAGGAAGGCCGGCGACACGATGAATCCGATCAGGCCCAGGACGAGGATCGCCGGGACCAGGGACAGGTCGCGGAAGCGCCCGAGGCCGATCCTGCGGCGCGAGCCGTCCGCGGCGGCCGGCTCAGCCGTGCTCACTGTGGGCTCCATGAGATCTGTGGTGGCGGACATGACTACCTTCCGTGCTCGTCTGCGCCCGTTGAGGCGGGTACGGCGGTTTCGGCGGTTTCGGGGGACGCGTTGGCGTGAGCTGTGTCGCCGGTGACACCTTCGATGGCGGCGACGACGGCTTCGTCCCTCCAGCCGCGGTCGAACTCGGCGACCAGACGCCCGTGGAACATGACGAGGACCCGGTCACAGACCTTCAGGTCGTCCAGTTCGTCGGAGACGATCAGCGCGGCCCTGCCGCCGTCCGCGACCTGCCGGATACGGCCCAGGAGGAACTCCTTGGACTTGACGTCCACCCCGTTGGTGGGGCGGATGGCCACCAGGACGTGCGGATCGGTGGCCAGGGCGCGGGCGACGACGACCTTCTGCTGGTTGCCGCCCGAGAGGGCGGAGACCGGGGTGGCGGCTCCCGGGGTCTTGATGTCGAGGTCCCGGATCATGCGTCCGGCGAACGCCTTGGTACGGGCGGGCAGTACCGTGCCGAACGGACCGAGCTGGCCGGTGACGGTGAGCGTCGCGTTCTCCGCCACGCTGCGGTTGTTCACCAGCCCCTGGAGGTGGCGGTCCTCGGGAACCAGACCGACTCCGGCGGTGAGCGCGGCCGGCACGCTGCCGGTGCGCACGGTTCTGCCGCCGACCGTGATCCGGCCGTCCTTGACGCGGTGCAGACCGGCGATCGTCTCACCCACCTGCACGTTGCCGCTGGCAGTGGCTCCGGCGAGCCCGACGACCTCGCCGGAGCGGACCGAGAGGGAGATGTCCTCGCAGACGCCGGGCAGGGTCAGGCCGTCGATCGCCAGCAGCTCCGTGGAAGAGGACCGCGAGGCGGGAGGATCGTCGACGGCGGCGGTCACCGTTGCGGCCGACTCGCCGGTCATGGCCTCCACCAGCGCCTGGTGGCCGATTTCGGCGACGGGCGCGGTCAGGATGTGGGCCGCGTCGCGGTAGACGGTGACGGTGGTGCAGAGGTCGTACACCTCTTGCAGGTGGTGGGAGATGAAGAGGAAGGCGACGCCCTGCTGCTGGAGGTCGCGGAGCTTGTCGAAGAGGCGGTTGATGCCGCGGGCGTCGAGCTTGGCGGTCGGCTCGTCGAGGATGATGAAGCGCGCGCCGAACGACAGGGCCCGCGCGATCTCGACGAACTGCCGCTGCTCGACGCTGAGGTCCTTGGCCCGCGCCGTCGGGTCGACGGCCACGCCGTACCCGGCGAGCAACTCCTCGGCTCGTGCGCGCAGTTGCTTCCAGCGGATGGGCCTCACCACCCCGGCGCTCTGCCGGTTCAGGAAGAGGTTCTCGGCGACGGTCAGGTCACCGATGATGGTGGAGCGCTGATAGACGCAGGCCACGCGGGAGCGCCAGGCGTCGATGTCGCCGAAGGCGGGCGCCGGCTCGCCGGAGAAGCGCAGGGATCCGGTGTCGGCTTGCTGGAGGCCGGTGAGGATGGACACGAGCGTCGACTTGCCGGCGCCGTTGCGTCCGACCAGGGCGTGCGCCTCACCGGGGGCGACGGTGATACGGGCGTCGCGCAGCGCGACGGTCGCGCCGAATCGTTTGCTGATGCCGGTCGCCTCGGCCACAGGGGCCGGAGTGCCGGGGCCGGTCGCCGGGGTGGTCGCGGTGTCCGCCATGGTGGATACCGTCCTTCGTGTACGAGGGCTGGAGCCGAGGGGCGCGGGCGGATACCCGGGCCGACGGGGCGGGCGACGGGGGACGGGTACTGTGCGTCCCCCGACGCGGCGGGCGGGCGGTGCCGGTCGTCAGCCGACGTTGTTGCCCCACAGGGCCTTGTTGTCGACGTTGTCCTTGGTCACCAGCGGCGCCGGCAGCTGGTCCTCCAGGCCGCCCGGGATCTCGATGATGGTGGAGTCGTGGTCGGTCTTGCCGGGCTTGAAGGACCTGCCCTCGGCCGCGGCCTTGGCGTAGTACAGCGCGTACTTGGCGTACAGGTCGGCGGGCTGAGAGATGGTGGCGTCGATCTGGCCCTTGCGGATCGCGTCGAACTCCTGCGGGATGCCGTCGTTGGAGATGATCGAGATGTGCCCCTTCTCCCCGGCGGGCTTGAGCAGGCCCTTCTGCTCAAGGAGGGCCAGCGTCGGCTGCAGGAAGACGCCGCCGGCCTGCATGTAGATGCCGTTCAGGTCGGGGTGCTGGGCGAGCAGGCTCTGCAGCTTGGCGGAGGCCACGTCGCCCTTCCACTCCGTGGGCAGCTCGAAGACCTTGATCTTCGGGAACTTCGTCTTCATGCACTCCGCGAACGCCTCGGAGCGGTCCCGCCCGTTGATGGAGTCCAGGGCGCCCTGGAACTCGGCGACCTTGCCCTTGCCGCCCAGCTGCTCGCCGAGGAACTCGCAGGCCTTGGTGCCGTAGGCCCGGTTGTCGGCGCGTACGACCATGTAGACGTCGCCCTTGTCGGGCCGGGTGTCGACGCTGACCACGGGGATCTTCTTCGAGGCGAGGGTGTCGAGGGTGGAGGCGATGGCCCCGGTGTCCTGGGGGGCCATGACGATGGCCTTGGCGCCGGTGTTCTGGAACACCTGCACGTTGGCGACGAGCTTGGTGACGTCGTTCTGCGAGTTGCTGAGCGGCAGCGCGTTGATGCCGTCGGTCTTGATGTCCTTGTCGATGTACTGCGCGTAGGAGTTCCAGAAGTCGGAGTCGGAGCGCGGCAGGTCGATCCCGATGGCGGGCTTGTCACCGCCCGAGGCGCCCGAGGCGGTGCTTTCGCGGTTGCACGCGGTGGTGAGGGCCAGTACCGCGAGGACGGCGGTGGCGGCTGCGGCGGTGGAGCGGGTGCGAGCGAGTTTCATGGCCGGGTTCTCTCCTTGGGCAGGGGGCAGGGCCGCAGGGCGACGATGGGAGGGCGTACCTGCCTGGGGGGAGAGGCGAGGTCGCCACGGGCAGGTGCCGATCCGGCATGGAAAATGCGCGGACATGCCCGTGAGGGTCGGAAGCGAGGGTCAGCCGGGGACCGGGGTCGCGGAGGCGAAACGACCGCACGGATGCGAGCCGAACGGGTGCACTCGATGGTGCAACCATTCCTCCGATGTATCCCGGCGTCGAGGACGTTACGACGACGTTGCCGACGTTGACAAGGGTTCGCCGTCAGAGATTTACGGGACACCGTGCCGCAGGGCGTCGATGTGCCGTCCCGGCCTCGGAGCTCCGCGCTGAGACACCCTGCGACCTGCAGAGTTTCGGCCCACGTGTGTGACGGGTGATGTCCTGCGGCAGCTTACGATTTGACAACGGGGCCGTTTGGGTCGACGCGGACCGGGGGAGGGGCGGACCGCCGAGGGGTACGGGCCCCTCCCAGTAGCAGGCGGACGACTATCGGTCCCGCCCTCACCAGGGGAGGTGACCAGGGAGCTCACTTGTGTATTCATCGGATGGCGGGTGGCGTGTCGGCCTCGTGGCCATGTGTGACCACGGTGAATCTGCCTTTGTGAGGGCTTGACCGGCAACCCCGAAGAAATACATCCGAGGAATCCATTGTCAGGCGCAATACCCGCAGCTTAAGGTCGCTCTGCCGCCATACATCCGATGACTGTGATGCGGATGGGTGAAGCCCGCCGACAGGTCCGGCCCGGCCCACCACAGGCGGCCCAGCCCTACGGCCGACCACCACACAGACGAAA
Source organism: Streptomyces sp. ADMS (assembly GCF_033441795.1). Lineage (NCBI taxonomy): Bacteria > Bacillati > Actinomycetota > Actinomycetes > Kitasatosporales > Streptomycetaceae > Streptomyces > Streptomyces sp. ADMS. The sequence continues at coordinate 150,815 of NZ_JAVFVX010000003.1, forward strand.
CCCGCATGGCAAGGGAGCCCCCAGTGAAACTGCTACGAGTCGGCGCCCCCGGACAGGAGCGGCCCGCCGTCCGTATGGACGACGGCCGACTGCTGGACCTGTCCTCTGTGACCCGGGACATCGACGGCGTCTTCCTCGCCTCCGGGGGAGTGGAGCGGGCCCGCGCGGCCGTCACGGCCGGAGAGATGGCCGAGATCGACCCCGACGGCCTGCGGATCGGCGCCCCCGTCGCCCGCCCCGGCAAAATCATCTGTGTCGGGCTGAACTACCGCGACCACGCCGCCGAGACCGGCGCGGCGATCCCGCCCCGCCCTGTGGTCTTCATGAAGGACCCGAGTACGGTCGTCGGCCCGTACGACGAGGTGCTGATCCCGCGCGGCTCGGTCAAGACCGACTGGGAGGTCGAGCTGGCGGTCGTCATCGGACGGCGGGCCCGCTATCTCGACGGCCACGAGGCCGTGCGGGCCGTGATCGCGGGCTATGCGATCAGCCACGACGTCTCGGAGCGCGAGTTCCAGCTGGAGTACTCCTCGCAGTGGGACCTGGGCAAGTCCTGCGAGACCTTCAACCCGATGGGTCCGTGGCTGGTCACCGCAGACGAGGCCGGTGACCCGCAGAATTTCGGCCTGCACCTGAGCGTCAACGGCGTGAAGCGGCAGGACGGCCACACCGGCGACATGATCTTCTCGGTCGACCACATCGTGTCCTACCTGAGCCAGTACATGGTTCTGGAGCCCGGCGACGTGATCAACACCGGTACGCCCGCGGGTGTGGCCCTGGGGCTTCCCGGCACTCCCTTCCTGCGGCCCGGCGACACCGTAGAGCTTTCCGTCGACGGCCTCGGCAGCCAGCGCCAGACCTTCGCCCAAGCGTGAAAGGCAGCACCCCCTTGACTACAACCTCCGCCCGGATCACCGCGGTCGACACCTACGACATCCGGTTCCCCACCTCGCGGGAACTGGACGGGTCGGACGCGATGAACCCGGACCCCGACTACTCAGCCGCCTATGTCGTGCTGCGCACCGACGCCGGCGACGGGCTCGAAGGCCACGGCTTCACCTTCACCATCGGCCGCGGCAACGACGTCCAGGTCGCCGCGATCGACGCCCTGCGGACCCATGTCGTGGGCCGTTGCGTCGCGGAGCTGTGCGCCGACCCGGGCTCACTGAGCCGCGACCTGATCGGGGACAGTCAGCTGCGCTGGCTCGGCCCCGAGAAGGGCGTGATGCACATGGCCATCGGCGCCGTGGTCAACGCCGTGTGGGATCTCGCTGCCAAGCGCGCCGGACAACCCTTGTGGCGGCTGCTCGCGCACGCCGACCCCGAGTGGCTGGTCTCCCAGGTCGACTTCCGTTACATCGCCGACGCCCTCACAGCCGAGGACGCCCTCGCCCTCCTCCGTGAGGGCCGGACCGGGCTCGCGGAACGTGAGGCCGTCCTGCTGGAGCGTGGCTACCCCGGCTACACCACGTCACCGGGCTGGCTCGGCTACTCCGACGAGAAACTGACCCGGCTGGCCAAGCAGGCGGTCGCCGACGGCTTCACCCAGATCAAGCTCAAGGTCGGCGCAGACCTCGCCGACGACGTCCGCCGTATGCGCACCGCCCGCGCGGCCGTCGGCGACGGGATCCGCATCGCCATCGACGCCAACCAGCGCTGGAACGTCGACGAGGCGGTCGGGTGGACCAACGCGCTCGCCGAGTTCGACCCGTACTGGATCGAGGAGCCCACCAGCCCCGACGACATCCTCGGCCATGCCACCGTCCGCCGTGGTGTCGCCCCCGTGAAGGTCGCCACCGGCGAACACGTCCAGAACCGCATCGTCTTCAAGCAGCTCCTCCAGGCCGGCGCCATCGACGTCCTCCAGATCGACGCGGCCCGGGTCGGCGGCGTCAACGAGAACCTGGCGATCCTGCTGCTCGCCGCGAAGTTCGGGGTGCCGGTGTGCCCGCACGCCGGCGGCGTGGGTCTGTGCGAGCTGGTGCAGCACCTGTCGATGTTCGACTACCTGGCCCTCTCCGGCACCACCGAGAACCGGGTCATCGAGTACGTCGACCACCTCCACGAGCACTTCACCGCGCCCGTGGTGATGCGCGACGGCCACTACACCGCGCCGCTGGCTCCCGGTTTCTCCGCCACCATGCGGGAGGAGCCCATTGCCGAGTACCGCTACCCGGACGGCGTGTTCTGGGTGGCCGACCGCGCTCTTCAGAGGGAGGCGGCATGACTGGTCTGGCCGGCCTCAGGGCCGTCGTCACCGGGGGCGCGTCCGGTATCGGGCTCGCCACGGCGCGCGCACTGGTGGCACAGGGCGCGGCGGTCGCCGTGCTCGACCTCGAGCCGGGCAGCGTCAGCGAACCGCTGATCGGCTTCCGGACCGACGTGGCCGACGACGCCTCCGTGCGCGCCGCCATGGAACAGGCTGCCGAGCGGCTCGGCGGCCTGGACATTCTCGTGAACAACGCGGGCATCGGCGCGCAGGGCACCGTCGAGGACAACCCGGACGAGCAGTGGCACCGGGTCCTGGACGTCAACGTCCTCGGCGCCGTCCGCACGACCCGCGCCGCTCTGCCCCACCTGCGCCGCTCCGCGCACGCGTCCGTCGTCAACACCTGCTCCATCGCTGCCACCGCGGGCCTGCCACAGCGCGCCCTGTACTCCGCCAGCAAGGGCGCGGTCCTCTCCCTGACCCTCGCCATGGCCGCCGACCACGTCCGCGAGGGCATCCGCGTCAACTGCGTCAACCCCGGCACCGCCGACACCCCATGGGTCTCCCGGCTCCTCGACGCAGCCGACGACCCCGATGCCGAGCGCGCCGCCCTCAACGCCCGCCAGCCCCTGGGACGCCTGGTCACCGCCGACGAGGTGGCGGCCGCCATCGTCTACCTGGCGAGTCCGGCCGCGGCGTCCGTCACCGGCACCGTGCTCGCGGTGGACGGCGGCATGCAGGGACTGCGGCTGCGCCCGGTGGACCGGTCGTGAGGACCACCACGCTGGGTGGCAGCGCCGTACCGGTCTCGGAACTGGCGCTGGGCTGTGCAGCCCTCGGCAACCTCTTCCACCCGGTCACCGACGAGGCCGCCCACGCCACGGTGGAGGCGGCCTGGGACGCCGGCATCCGCACCTTCGACACCGCGCCCCACTACGGCCTCGGCCTGTCGGAACGGCGGCTCGGCGCCGCGCTGCGCGACCGCCCCCGTGACACGTACACCCTTTCCACCAAGGTGGGCCGGCTTCTCGTGCCGGACCCGGAGGGCGGCGCCGGCGACGACCTCGTCCACGGCTTCGCCGTCCCGGCCACCCATCGCAGGGTCTGGGACTTCAGCGCCGACGGAGTGCTGCGCTCCCTGGAAGCCAGTCTGGAACGCCTCGGCCTCGACCACGTCGACGTGGCCCTGCTGCACGACCCCGACGACCACGCCGACCAGGCGTTGCGCGAGGCGTACCCGGCGCTGGAGCGGCTGCGCGCAGAAGGCGTGATCGGGGCGATCGGCGTCGGGATGAACCAGTCCGCGCTGCCCGCCCGGTTCGTGCGTGAGACAGACATCGACGTGGTGCTGCTGGCCGGCCGCTACACCCTCCTGGAACAGGACTCGCTCGCCGAGCTGCTCCCGGAGGCAGCCGCCCGTGGCCGGAGCGTGGTCATCGGCGGGGTGTTCAACTCCGGGCTGCTGACGGCCCCCCGGCCCGGCGCCACGTACGACTACGCACCGGCTCCGCAGCCGGTCCTGGACCGGGCGCTGAGGCTCCTCGCGGTCTGCGAACGCCATGGCGTGCCGCTGCGGGCCGCCGCTCTGCGCTTTCCGTTCGGCCATTCCGCTGTCGCGAGTGTCCTGACCGGGGCGCGCTCCCCCCATGAGGTGCGCGACACGGTGGAGCAGCTGCGGCGCCCGATTCCGGACGCCCTGTGGGACGAGCTGCGTGCCAAGAGCCTGCTCGCCCCGGACACCCCCGTCCCCGTACAAACCGGGGGAGCCGCGCCGATCGGGGAAGCCATGCCGATCGGGGAAGCCATGCCGTCGAAGGAGCCGTCATGAGGGTCGCTCTGCACACCAGGGTCCGTGCCGACCGTATCGAGGAGTATGAGGCCGCGCACCGGGAGGTGCCCGAGGAACTCACCGCCGCCATCCGCGCCGCCGGGGTGAGGGAATGGACGATCTGGCGCAGCGGCACGGACCTGTTCCATGTGCTGGAGGTCGAGGACTACCAGGCGATGATCACAGAACTCGACAAGCTGCCCGTCAACATCGCCTGGCAGGCCAGGATGGCCGACCTGCTCGATGTCGTCCACGACTACTCCGCGCAGGGCGCGGACGCCTCGCTGCCGGTGGTGTGGGAACTGTGACCGGAGTGGCAACCGTGCCCGGCATCGTGGACGCGCACCACCATGTGTGGGACCTGGCCGTCCGCGACCAGGACTGGATCAGCGGAGACGAACTCGCCCCGCTGCGACGCGACTTCACCCTCGCCGACCTGGCGCCGGAGGCCCGCGCGGCCGGTGTCACCGCCACCGTGCTGGTGCAGACGGTCACCGCGCCGGAGGAGACCCCGGAGTTCCTGGCCCTGGCCGCCGGCAGCGACCTGGTCGCCGGGGTCGTCGGCTGGACCGACATGACCGCCCCCGACGTGGCCGAGACCCTTGAGGGACTGCGCGCGGGCCACGGAGGGGAGCACCTGGTGGGCATCCGGCACCAGGTGCAGGGCGAGCCGGACCCGCGATGGCTCGTACGCCCCGAGGTACTGGGAGGCCTTGCCGCGGTCGCCGAGGCGGGACTCGTCTACGACCTCGTGGTGAAGCCCCATCAACTCGCGGCGGCGGTCGAGGCCGCGGAGCGCCTGCCAGGCCTCACCTTCGTCCTCGACCACCTCGGCAAGCCGCCCGTCGCGTCCGGCGAGCTCGACCCCTGGGCGCCGCAGATCCGAAGACTCGCCGCCCTTCCCAACACGGTCTGCAAACTCTCCGGCATGGTCACCGAAGCCGACTGGGACTCCTGGACCGTCGCGGCCCTCACGCCGTACGCCGACACCGTGCTCGACGCCTTCGGACCCGGGCGGCTGATGTTCGGCTCCGACTGGCCTGTCTGCCGGCTCGCCGCCTCGTACGCCGAAGTGATCGCCGCCGCACGCGAGTTGACGGCCGGGCTCGGCCCGGCCGAGCGCCACGACATCTTCACCGGCACGGCCGTGCGGACCTACGGCCTGTCCGCCCCCGCACGGCCGGCCCCGCCTCAGAAAACCCCATGCGCATAGCCCTCTTCATCACCTGCTTCAACGACACGATGCTCCCCCGCACTGGTCGCGCCGTGACTGGGCTGCTGGAACGCCTCGGCCACACCGTGGAGTTCCCCCAGGGCAAGACCTGCCGCGGTCAGATGCACTTCAACACCGGATCCCGCCCCGAGACCCTGCCTTTGGTCCGCCGGCCTTCCCCGAGGCGGCGCGCACCGCGCTCGCCGACACTTGGCTGCGGGCGAACCTGCGCCGGGCGGCCGGCACCGTGGGGCGGTTCGCCGAGCGTGCCGCCGAGTACCGCGCCACGGTGGTCCGTGTGCCGACGGCCGATGCCGCGGCGGCGGCCGGTCGCGCGCCGGCCCGTACCGGGGCACGGTCCCTGGTGGTGCCGCCCGGGCTTCCCGAGGACCTGGTCCCGGAGGGCCCCTGGGCCCTGCTGACGGATGTCCGCCGCTGACCGTGGGACAACTCGATGCGGCGGACGCCAGAACCAGGTAACCGCGGGGTTCGCCCCGTCCAGCTTCAACGCCGCCACGATCGCCGAGCTGGCCAGGAACGCCGGCATGAAGTACCTCGTGATCACCGCAAAGCACCACGAGGGCTACGCGATGTGGGACTCCAACGTCCCCGGCTTCACCGACGTCACCGGCACCAAGCTGTACAACCTGCGCGACTACAAAAACTTCCAGCCCGACCTGCTGGCCCAGCTGAAGACCGAGTGTGAGAGCCGGGGCATCAGGTTCGGGCTCTACTACTCGATCCTCGACTGGAGCCACCCCTCCCAGACAATCGACCGCGGCAACTACTTCTCCGACATGTCGTCGCTGTCCGCCCGCACCGCCTACATCAACGACATGAAGGCCCAGCTGCAGGAACTGCTGAACCGCTACGACCCGGCCGTCCTCTGGTTCGACGGCGGCTGGTGCGGCAACCCCTCCACCCCCGACCTCGACGACTGGTGGACCCAGGCCGACGGTGCGGACCTGTACAACTGGCTGCTGGCCCGCAAGCCCGACCTCATCGTCAACGAGCGGGTCAAGCGGGATCACGGTCTCGGCGACTACGCGGTCGCGGAGTTCGGTATCCCCGACGCGCCGCTGGAGCGGCCGTGGGAGGCGTGCGCCACCATGAACGACGCCTGGGGCTACAACGAGTGGAAGGAGAACCAGTACCGCTCGGTCCAGACCCTCGTCCGGGAGATGGCCACCGTCGTCTCGCGGGACGGCAACTACCTGCTCAACATCGGCCCCAGGGGCGATGGCACCCTGACCGCCGGCACCGTGACCGTTCTGAACGGCATGGGCTCCTGGATGGCCACCCACGGTGACAGCATCCACGGCACCAGCGGCAGCCCCTTCGTCACCGAGCCGTCCTGGGGCAGGGTCACCAAGAAGAACGGCAAGCTCTTCGCCCATGTCTTCAACTGGCCCACGGGCGGCACCCTGCAGATTCCGGCGGTGTACAACACGATCAACCGCGTCTACCTGATGAACAATCCCGGCACCAACCTCAACTACTGGGTCAGCGGCGGGCAGATCAACGTCCAGGTGCCGACCACCGCGCCCAACGCGAACGACTCCGTGGTCTGCGTGGAGGTCAACGGCATGCCGGCCGTCCTGGCCAACGGCGTCTACGGGTTGGTCTGCGCCCAGAGCGGCAAGGCTCTCGACAACGGCAACACCGCCGACGAAGGCAGCCAGATCATCCAGTGGACCCCCAACGGCGGCGCCCCGCAGCAGTGGGCGGTCACCGACCTGGGGCACGGCTACTACAGGCTGGTCTGCGCACGGAGCGGCAAGGCCCCCGACGACAACGGCGGCACCGGAGACGGCGGGGTGATGGTGCAGCGGACCGTCAGCAACACCAGCTACCAGCAGCAGTGGGCCATCACCGCGCTGGGCGGCGGCGCACACCGGCTCATCAACAGGCACAGCGGAAAGGCGCTGGACAACTCCAACAACGCTGCGGACTGGACCAGGACGATCCAGTGGACCCCCAACGGCGGGCCCCAGCAGCAGTGGAACACGACCAAGGTCGGCTGAGCGGCCCCGGGGTGGCGCGCCCTGGCCCGCCACCCCCGTCTCACCCGGCACCACGCGACAGTCCTCCCCCCCTCCCGGCCGACCTGCGGGGGCTCACCACCCCGCGGAACCGTGACTTGCGCAAAGCAGGCCCTGCTCCCGCCCGAGGGTCCTTGGGCGGGAGCACGGGCGATCCGGCCGGGGGCCTGCCGGCTGCGGGACCCCCGGCCACGCGCGTCGATCCCGCCACGCGCCGGTGGCCGGAGGGCCGGACGTCACAGAGGCTGTGCCCAGCGCTTCCATCCGGCTGCTGATGTCCCGGCACCGACCCGGCCGAAAGATCGGCGGCAACCTTTTCGCCACCTGCGGCCACTGATCAGTGCAACACCGACACGCTCTTCCGAACGGATGAACATGCACGAGACACGCCAGGCCGCGCGGCAGCGCAGGCGTACACGCCGCCTGATGGTGGGCACCGCCGCGGGGCTGGTCGTCACAGGTCTTCTCGTCTCACTGGTCATGACCATGCAACCCGACGGCAATGATGACGCCGGGCCGGCCCCAGCCACGGCTGTCGCCAACTCCCAGGAGTCTCTGCCGCCGACATCGCCAGCACGGAAGCCCGTCAAAGCCCCCCCGTCCGCAGCCTCCGCGACTCCGTCGGCCGGCGCTACGACTCCGTCGGCCGGTGCAACGATCTCCTCTGCCTCCGCGACCACGTCGGCGGCGCCGACGTCCGCCTCCCCGCGGAAAGCTCCTGCCACGTCGTCACTGGCGGGACGAATCCGTCCCAAGAACACCTACCCGGGAGTCGCCACTGTCTACAAGGCCGGCGTCGGGGACGGCGCCTGCTCGTACGGACCGAGCGACGACATGATGATCGCAGCGATGAACACCACCGACTACGAGACGTCCGCGGCCTGCGGGGCGTACGTGCTCGTCCGCGCGGCGAACGGCGCCTCCGTCACGGTCAAGATCACCAACGAATGCCCGCTGCCCTGCGCACCCGGGCAACTCGACCTCAGCGAACAGGCATTCGCCGAACTGGCCCTGATCTCGACCGGCCGGATCGCGATCACCTGGAGCCTGTTGAGCCCCGACACGTCGGGCACGATCTCGATCCGCTACAAGAACGGATCGAGCCCCTACTGGTGCGGCATTCAGGCAATGGGCCACCGCAACCCGCTGGCCCGGCTGGAGGTCCGCACCGGTGGCGGCTGGCGCCAACTGGTCCGCACCGACTACAACTACTTCCTCTCTCCTGACGGCAGCGGGTGCGGCGGCGCGATCCGGATCACCGACATCTACGGAGAACGGCTGACCATCGACGGGATAGCTCTGCGGCCTGAAGCCGTGCAGCCGACGCGGGTCCAGTTCGCCCGGCACTGACCCGCCGTCAGTAGTGGGCTCCTCCGAACGCCACGCTCGGAGGAGCGCTGACCGTTGCCGATCCGAGCCCTCCGGGGCCGCCGCCGGCATGGAGGAGTCGGGCGGGCCCCGGAAGGTGAACGTATGTCACACGGTGGTGCAGGCGGTGCCGTTGAGGCTGAATGCGGTGGGCCTGGCGAAGGCGCCGCTGGAGGCGCCCTGGAAGCCGAAGGATGCCCGGCCGCCGGCTGCTACCTCTCCGTTGTGGGCCACGTTGGTTGCGGTGACCGCCCCTGACGACCCGGACAGGTTCGCGTTCCAGGCATTGGCGATCTGCTGTCCGGAGGGGAGGGTGAACGCGAGCTTCCAGTCGCTGACGGGGGAGGAGCCGGTGTTGGTGATGGTGACGTCGGCGGTGAAGCCGCCCTGCCAGACGTTCGTCGCGTAGGCCACCTCGCAGGCCGTGGAGCCGCCCGGGTCGCCGGGGCCGCCCGGGTCACCGGAGGAGCCCTTGTTGACGGTGGAGGAGAACGAGGTCACGGCGAGACCCGCGCCGTTCTGCCAGGGCTCGAAGCCGGCCTGAACACTCGTCAGGTACCAGTTGTCCTGCGCGAGCCCCCGCGAGACGGCCTGCCGGGCGAAGTCCATGACGTCGAAGGTCCAGTTGGTGATCGCCGACGGCGCGACGAACGACAGCACGTCGTTCGAGCCGTTGCTGCCGGACCACACCTGCCACTGGCGTCCGGCCACGGTGGCGGTGCCCACCGGGGAGCCGATGGGCTGCACGGAACCGACCTTGTTGAACCAGAGCATGATCTCGGTACGGTTCACGCCGTCGGTGCGGGGCGTGGGGTCGAGCCAGATGTCGTACGAGGCGTTGTACGCCGCGTCGTTCACATAGCTGTAGGAGATGCTCGTGGGCGCGTCGGAGATGGTGCTCAGCTGAGCGGGAAGGCTGGTTCCGGGCGAGCAGTTGGTGTAGTGGCAGCCGTTGTAGACGGACGGGTAGGACTTCGGGGCGCCGTTCGTGGGGACGGATCCGTCAGCCTGGGTGATCCTGAACCCCGAGTCGGTGACGGCGATGCACTGGGTGGCGCTGGTGCCCCAGCGGTTGTTCTGAACCACGTAGCGGCCCTGGATGGTCGTTGAGCCGAAGGGCTGGCAGATCGTGGTGTCGGCCTGTGCCACTGACGCTGTGGTCAACAGCGCGGCGAGGGAGACGAGTGAGGTGAGCAGCGCGCCGAGCAGGCCACGCGCGCTGTGGGCATGGTGCGGTGAAGGACGCATGCGGATCCTCTTCAGAGGGATGGGGGGTACGGAAGTGCACCCACAACCTTGTGAATGGGAGCGCTCCCAATCCGGGCTTCGGCTGGGACTGTAGGGATGGATCAGGTCCCTGACAAGGCGGTCGACGTGAACCTGGCGGCCCGATTCCGGAGACGCAGGTCGGACGAGGGCGCCGAGACACAGCGCGCCGGTGCAGGGAGCGCTCCCGGGCCGGGTTCGCCGACGAGGGTCAGGTCGACTCGCGTATCACCAGCTCCGTACGGAGGATGACGTGACGCCAGGCCACGGAGCCCTCCTCCATCTCCTCCAGAAGCAGTCGGATCATGACCCGTCCGATCTCCTCGATCGGCTGGCGCACCGTGGTCAGCGGTGGTTCGGTCCGCTGGGCCAGCGAAAAGTCGTCGAAGCCGATCACGGCGACATCCTCGGGCACCCGACGGCCGGCCGCGCGCAGGGCCTCCAGAGCCCCTGCGGCTGTCGTGTCCGACGCGGCCAGGACGCCGTCGATGTCCGGATGCCGTTCGATGAGGTCGGCCATGGCTCGGCGCCCGCTCTCCGCCGTGAAGTCGCTTTCGGCGACACGCGTCGGCGCGCCCTCCAGGCCCGCGATCGCCAGGGCCTCTTCGTAGCCGCGGAGCCGGCACTGGGCGGCGTACAGGTCGAGCGGCCCGGTGATGGTCGCGATCACCCTGCGGCCCTGTCGCAGAAGGTGGGAGACGGCGCTGCGGGCTCCGCCGATGTTGTCCGCATCGACGTAGCTGACGTACTCCTCGCCGGAGCGGCGCCCCAGCAGCACGGTCGGCAACCGGGCTTCGGCGAGCATGTCGGGCAGCGGATCGCCGGCGTGTACGGACATCAGCAGGACTCCGTCGACCCGGCCCCCGCGTGCGTACTCGAGGAAGCGCTGCCGCTCGGCGTCCGAGCGGACCAGGGTCAGCAGCAGTTGGATCCCGGTGTCCGTCAGAGCGTCTGCGAGTGAGCGGACGATCTCGGAGAAAAAGGGCTCGGCGAACTGCCTCCAGTCCGGCTCCGTCATGACCAGGGCGACGGCGTCGGCCCGCCGTCCAGCCAGGGAGCGGGCTGCGAGATTGGGCACGTAGCCCAGCTCTTCGATGGCCCGCTGCACGGCCCGACGTGTCGAATCCTTCACGCCCGCCGCGTTGTTGACGACGCGGGAGACCGTGCCCCGTCCCACCCGCGCGTGGACGGCCACCTCCTCCAGCGTCGGTGTCCCCGGGCGTCGTCTGCCCATGACCGCCTCCCCAAGAGATCACCGATCCTAGCGGCCGGAGGCAACCGGGCACATGACTTCACGAGCGGAGCGGATGCAGGTGAGTGCCGCTGCATCCGCGATTGGGAGCGCTCCCATCGGCGCGCCAAGCTGTAAGGACTCGCTCATGCGACACCCCTCGCCTTCAGTACTTTTGGTCAGCGACACTCTCTCGGTGGTCGTGTCCCGCTTCGGTGCAAGCGACCTTGCCCGACTCGTTCCGGTAGGCCGCGCGTCGGCCACCTCGTGGGACACGGCCTCCGGGGTCGCGCGGCGGCTGACCGGCCGTCAGCGCCATGCGCGGCCCCGAACTGCGCCGATGCGGCGATGACCTGAGGATTCCGGCGTTTTGATCCGCTGCACCACATGGCGGCGCATGGCGGGACGCCACCCTCTCCAGCGCTGTTCCACCGGTGTTCTCGGCCCGGGTCGCCCAGGAGTGCGGGGCGACGCCACGGATGCGTGGCTTGCAGGGGGCGAGCTGACTGCCCGCCCCTGCTGCTCCACCGGGCCCACCTATGAGGCCGGGTGCCCGGCAAGTTGGTGGTTGCATCGTTTGTCCGAAGAGACGTCCCGTGGCAGGACGTGCCTGTGGGCCCCGGGTGTTCCCCGGGGCCCACAGGCTGGCTGCTGGCGGGTTACCAGCGATACCAGCGGCCCTTGCGGCCGCCCGTGTCCGCACTGCGCATCACGAAGCCCAGCAGCCAGACGACCAACACGATGACGGCTATCCACCACAGTGCCTTGAGCGCGAAGCCCGCGCCGAAGAGGATCAGAGCCAGGAGCAGAACGAGAAGCAGGGGAACCATAGTTATCAACCTCCGTCGCTCCTCGTGCCCGGGGAATCGAAGAACACGCAGCCGATCCACCTGGTTTCTTCACTGATCCTGCGGGAACTGGGGCCAATTTCGCCACCCCTGTTCACCTTGTTGATGAGGACCGACGTCACCGGAACTCTTCGGCCGCAGGTTTCGCCCTCCTGGGACGCCGACTCCTGCTCGCGCCATGGGGCAGGCTGTCTGCTCAGAGGCCGAGCAGCACCGGCTCGACCGGAACACCAGAGGGGATCAACGCGGGCAAAGGGGTCACAAGCTCGCAGAGGAGAACACGTCGGGTCGATCTCCATTCGGCTCAATGATCGCCCGGTTGGCCCAGTATTCTCTGTATCCCGGGACGGGTTGGAAGGGCGGAAAGGGGACCCAGGTGAGATCGGCGCGGACGTTGGCTGCGTTCGACGACGTCGTGCTCGGTGACCATGTCTGCTGGCACAGGGACTCAACCGCCTCGACCCCCGCGGATGTGCTCACCTACGTGGCCGACGGCGCTCTGTACGGTGACAAGATCGTGGTGGTCGGCTCCACCGGCGCCGCCTCCGGCCTTGCCCGTGATGCTGTGCCGGCCGCCTCCGTGATCCTCGATTTTCCACGCGTTGCGGACTCCGACTCCGTCCTGGCCGCGGTACGCCGGGAAGCCCGTACCGCAGCCCGGGAGGGCTACCGGTCGGTGCGCGTACTGACCGAGCGGGTGCCTGCGGCAGCACCCAGCGGGACCGAGGAACTGGTGGCTCAGGAGCTGAAGCTCGATGAGTTCGCCTCGGAGAGCAACGCCATCGTGGTGTGCGCCTTCAGGCCGTCGCAGTGGGACGTGCCTACCCTGGAACATGTGGCAGGTGTGCACCCGCACGAGATGGGCATGCGCGCGGAACGTCCGGCCTTCCGGATGTACAGCACGGGCGCCGACAGCTGGAGCGTTGACGGAGTGATCGACTCAGAGTGCGCGGACGCGTTCAACACTGCGGTACGGGCAGCGATTCGGTGCTCGCCCAGAGTGAAACTGCGCTTCGACACCCTGGACATGATCGACGCTGCCGGCATGCACGCGCTTGTTGATGCCGCCGGTCATCTTCCGGACCGCCGGATCGTCGTGGAAGGCGCCAACGAGACCGTGCGCCTGTGCTGGGAGCTCGCGGGCTACGCGACCGTCGGCATGGCGGTGGTGATGGCCGCATGAACGCGACCTTGCCCTCGAACCGGTCCGGTCAGGCACAGTCCTCGTTCCGCCACGAGCTCTTCCCCTATCGCGGAGACGCGCAGTTCCTGTCCGGGACACTGGGGTACATCCGCGAGGCGCTGGAAGGCGGCGAGGCCGTAGTCGTCGCTGTCCCCTCGGACAAGGCGTCACTCCTGCGCGGCGAACTCACCGGCGAGCCCGCCGTCACCTTCGTCGATACCACGACGCTCGGACCCAACCCCGGTCGGCTCGTCGGCGCCTGGGTGGCCTGGATGAAGGAGCGCGGGGAGGGCGACAGGCCCGTACGGGGTATCGGGGAGACAGCCTGGCGTGAGGCCCGCAACGCCGCGCACCTCTCGGAACTGCGCTATCACGAGTGGCTCTTGAACCGTGCCTTCGCCCGCAGCTCCGCCTGGTCGATGCTGTGCCCCTACGACGACGCCGACGACGACCAGAGCGCCCTGCAGTCCTTGTCCCGCTGCCACCCCCTGATCCGTCAGGACGGCCACTACGTCCGTAACGAGAGCTACCTCACCGCCGAGGAGTATCCCTTCGAGGCCCTGAACGCCCCCTGCGATCCCTTCCAGGAACTCAGCTACGCGCACGGTGATCTGGCCGTGATCCGCTCAAAGGTCTCGCAGTGCGCATCGGACGCAGGCGTCCCGGAGGATCAGCGGCGCAAGCTGGCTGTCGCCGTCACGGAGATCGCCACGAACAGTATCCGGCACGGCGGAGGCCGCGGGACCCTGCGCACCTGGACGCAGGACTCGACGTTCCTGTGCGAGTTCCGTGACGCCGGCTACATTGCCGACGTGATGGCGGGCCGCAACCGCCCCACCGCCGACCAGATCGGTGGGCGAGGCCTCTGGCTCGCCCACCAGCTCTGCGACCTGCTCGAAATCCGCTCCACCCGGGAGCACGGCACCACCATTCGCCTCCACACCAATGTGCCCCAACAAAGTTGACGGCTTCGGACACTGGGGGCCCGACAAGGTGCGAACCATGTCGTGTCGCCCTACCTCGATGCTCGGCAGGAGTCGGCGTGGGGTGGTGCCGGAGGGAGCGGGGACGCTCATCGGATGCTCCGACAGCCGGTCCAGTGCGGGTTGGCCGCCGTCGCCGGCGGCCTGCTCTTCACTGGTGAGAGCGATCGTGGCGAGTATGCGCCGGAGATTGTCCTTCGCTTCCAGGATCCGGCCTGTGGCGGGGTCCCTGGGCATGGAGCAGCGCATGCTTTGCGGTCGACGAGGACGTTCATGGTGGAGTCGGGAACCCTGAAATGGGGTCGGGCTGTCCGTCAAGGTACCGGTGCCTGGTATCGCCTGGTGAGATGAAGAGTTGGCCCTCGCGGACCTGCCAATCAGCTGTGCCGTCGACTTCGTGGCTGGCGAGAAACAGCCCCCTGGCGCGGTCTCCGTCGTCGGAAGCCGGGATCCGTGCGATCTCGCGAACCGGGTTGACGAGCCGGTCCAGGCCGACTGGCGGATGTCGGCGCCGTAAAAGATGCAGTGGGTCCAGTTGGCGTGCTGGCGAGGTACGCCCCACCCATGGGTGTAATGATCGTCTTCGTGAGCCGAGATGACACCCGAACGACCCTGGATCCGACGGGCGCTGGCCCCGCGGCAGCGGGCTGACGTCGGCAGACCTCGGTGAACACCTCCGCCGCCCGCTCTGCCATCCGTCCATACGCCGCACATCCCAGCGGCTGGGAGGGCTGAGTCGTCCCCCAATGGGTACTCGAGCAGAGGAAGGCACTCGCTGGTACCGAGGGATGGAGCCGCATGCCACGCATGATGGAACGTATCAAGCAGTTCGCAAGAAGCCCTCAAGGGCGTCGTACGACCGAGCAGGCGCGGCGGGCCGCAGCCGACCCCCGTCGCCGGGCCCAGGCCAAGAGCTTGCTGGCCAAGTTCCGCGGCCGTCGCTGACCACATCCGCACACAGGGCGTGGGGCGTGTCGAGGAAGGCCGCGAGCAGGCAGCCTGAGCTGCTTTATTGGCATGTCTGATCACGCGGGGAGGCGACCAGCGGCACCCGGTCCTCCAGTGGCAGGTTCCAGAGCCTGCCCTTGCGGACCGGGTCCGGACAGCCGTGCCGCAGTGAGTCCCGGTCTGCTGCGCGCGATGGTGAAGCGTTCGCCGAGGCACTCATGTCCGCGGAGGCCGGCGCCCTCTTCAACGCCCAGTATGTGCAGGTCAGCAACCCAGCGCACCTTCGGTGCGCGCCCCTCGGCACGCTGGGGTGCCTGTGTGCCCTGCCGGTACGAAGATGCAGTCGGGACCTGACGCGGACCCGGACCCAGATGACCCGCACCCGCGGTCAGGTTGTCCAGCGTCTGGAGGAGATGCTGGAGAACTCCGGTATCAAGTTCGCCGCGGTAGCCGCAGACATCATGGGCGTCTCCGGCCGGGCCATGCTGGAGGCACTGATCAGTGGGGAGCGGGATCCCCAGGTGCTGGCCGACCTGGCCAGACGCGAACTCCGTATCAAGATCCCGGAGTTGACCGAGGCGCTGACCGGCCGCTTCCGTGAGCATCACGACTTTGTGGCCCGCCTGCACCTGGACCAGTACGACCAGCTCACCGACGCGATCGAGCAGTTGGACGGCCGGATCGAGGTGGCGATGTCGCCCTTTCGGCTCGTCCTGGACCCCTTCGACACCATCCCCGGCATCAACCAGAAGGTCGCATAAGTGATTGTCGCGGAGACCGGCGGTGACATGAGCCGTTTCGTCAGCGACAAGCACCTCGCCTCCTCGGCCGGCGTCTGCCCCGGTCACCGCTCCTCGGCCGGACGGACCAAGAGTACGAAGGTCAGACCCGGCAACCCCTACCTCAAGGGCGCCCTGGGCATCGCCGCCCTCGGCGCCGTACGCAGCAAGGACATTTACCTCCAGGCCCGCTATAAACGGCTCACCGCCCGCCGCGGCATGATGAAGGCCCTGGTCGCCATCGAACATTCGATCATCACCGCGATCTGGCACATGCTCACCGACACCAAGCCCTACCACGAGCTCGGCGGCACCTACTTCACCCAACGCGACCCCGAACGCGCTGCCCGCAGAGCCGTCACCCAGCTCAACCAACTCGGCTACACCGTCACCCTCAACCCGATCGAAAGCGCGGCCTGACCCCGCAGAGCTCAGCACCCGGTGGCCTCCCCTGCCACCGGGCACCCAGCCCTGCGCGCACCTACCATGACCTGCCGTTATTTACGCATCAGTTACGGGGTTCGCCGGGCTTCGTGGTGCTGTGCCCCGTGGATCCGTTCCGGGGTGTCGACGGCTGGGGCGAGGGCTCCTCGGCGCGCGGGGGTTCTTTCGCGTCGTCGGGGAGGCCGATGAGTTCCTCGACGTCGAAGAGCCGGGCGATCGGCACGTCGGTGCTGCTGTGGGCGACGATGGAAAAGGCGATGGTGACGGCGACCAGGGTGAACGCCTCCTCGCCCTGGGGGATGCCCGCCTGGAGGACCAGGAGTCCGTAGACCACGGACGCGAAGCCCTTGGGCCCGAACCAGGCCGCCGTCAGCTTCTCCCTGCGGTCGAAGTCGGTGCCCGCCAGCGACACCAGCAGGGAGGCGGGACGGATGAGGAGGATGGCCAGGACCGCCACCGCGTACCCGCCGATCGACAGGTCGCCGAAGAGCTGCGGGGTCAGCAGAGCCCCGAAGACCAGCAGCGCCGCGAACTTGGCGAGTTCCGCCAAAGCCTCTCCCAACGGCTCGAAGGCCTCCTTGGCCTGCGGCGCGCGGGCAGCGATCACCGCTCCGGCGGAGAAGGCGGCCAGATAGGGGTTGGCGTGGGTGAGATGGCAGGCTCCGTAGAGGACGACCCCGACGGCCAGCGGCAGCAGGGGCTGCAGCTTGGGTTCGGCGCCCAGCAGCTGGAACCGGACCAACCGGTGCACCAGCAGCGGCAGCGCCACCCCCAGGAGCAGCCCGAGTAGCAGTTCGGTGGCGATCGACACGGCGCCGACGTCCTCGGCGTGGCCGGCGGGCGCGGCGGCCGCGATGAGCACGAGGACGAAGGGCAGCGCGAGACCGTCGTTGACCCCGCTCTCTACGTTGAGGAGCTGCCGCAGCCGGGCGGGGACCTCCTTGCGGCCCACGATCGCGGAGGCGAACACCGGATCGGTGGGTGCCAGGACCGCACCGATCAGGAAAGACGTCGTCCAGTCCAGGCCGACGAGGAAGT
Organism: Streptomyces sp. ADMS; assembly: GCF_033441795.1. Taxonomy (NCBI): domain Bacteria; kingdom Bacillati; phylum Actinomycetota; class Actinomycetes; order Kitasatosporales; family Streptomycetaceae; genus Streptomyces; species Streptomyces sp. ADMS. The sequence continues at coordinate 168,195 of NZ_JAVFVX010000003.1, forward strand.
GCGTCAGCAGCGCGACGCCGAGGAAGGCCAGGGGCATGCCCAGGCCCAGTGCGCGTGCCGGGTTGCGCCAGCCCCGGCGCAGGGAGGGGAGCGAGACGTGCATGCCGTCGGTGAACAGCACCGCGAAGAGCGCCAGGTCCGCAGTGACCCTGACGATGGGACTCTCCGGCGTGATGTGGATCAACCCGAGGAAGCCGTCACTGACGATCGCACCGCCCGCCAGGAACAGCAGAGAGGTGGAGAGCACCGACCGGGCGGCCAGCCCGGACAGCAGCACCGCCACCAGCAGCGCCACCCCGAAAACGAAGACGAGTACCACCGAGCACGCTCCCGCTGTTGATCGAACAATCCTGGCACCACCGGACCGGCGGGCACCTTCCCCCCCGGCCCCCCTGGGAGGGCCTGACTGATACGTGTGCCCACCGGGGGGCTGGTCATCGTACGTGCTTGCTGCACTCGGTTTCTCGGCCGGTGTGCCAACGGCAGAATCAATGCGCAGCGTTCTGATATGCCCCGCATCAGCGAAGTGAGCATCAGGACGTAAACGAGCAGTGGGCCCGGCGCTTGGTGCGATGCTTCCCGGCGCTCCGCCTCTACTTGCCCGGCTGTGCTCGAACGGGCTTGCGGACGTCCTGGAGTGAGCTGCCGGAGCCGGTCTGGGACCGGCTGAGGACGCTGAAGCGGCCGTCGGTCTCCAGAACCACCGCAGTGACGTCCTCGACTGCACCGATTCCCTTGGAGCGGATCGCCTGAAGCAGGTGTGTCAATTTAAATTGACACACCCACCATCTGCACACCGACCTGGATCCAGCCTGAGAGGCCTACGCGGCCGTCGGCACCCTCGGAGCCCAGTGCGGGGAGACGGAGCCAGGGGAGTCAGGTGCGTTGGTCGGCTCCACCCGGAGTGAGGGCCGGCCGGGGGTCCGCCTGCTGGAGTTCGGCGAGCAACTCGCTCTGGCCGGTGATCAGTTCGGTCAGGATGCGGCGGGCCGCGCGCAGAAGTTCAGCCACATCGCCGCCGGCCAGGGCGTAACTGACGGTTGAGCCCTCCCGGATGGACACCACGATTCCCGAGCGGCGCAGTACGGCCAGTTGCTGGGAGAGATTGGACGGTTCGATGTCGATCTCGCTGAGCAGGTCGCGTACGGGGACGGGTCCGTTTTGCAGCAGTTCCAGGACCCGGATGCGTACCGGGTGTCCGAGCATGCGGAAGAACTCAGCCTTGGCCTGGTAGAGGGGGACCTGCATGGTGAATCGCTCGCTCCCTGCCGCAATTCGACGGGCTGCATCCGGGAGCGGTGGCCCTGCAAGTGCCACCGCCGACGGTCTTTTGAACCGATCCTCGGGCATCCGGCCCCGCACGCCCATGGGATTGATCTGATCCGGATGTGCCCAGTTGAAGAAATCTTCAAGTCGTGGGCGTGCGGGGCTGTCGAGCATGCGACTTTCTACACGTCCAGTTGGCCCTCGATGCTCTTGAGCTGATGGCGGGCCATCGCGAGGTTCGATTTCTTCCTGTCGATCACGAGGTAGAGGAACAAGCCGTTGCCGCCACGGCCCTTGAGCGGCCGGAGGAGGTGGTACTGACTGCCGAGTGTGATCAGTACGTCCTCGATCTCGCCCTTGAGTCCGAGGTGTTCCATGGTGCGGGTCTTGGCTCGGATCACATCCGTGTTGCCGGCCGCCGCAACAGTCAGATCGAGGTCCTTGCCACCCCCCAGAGTGCCCAGCGCCATACCGCTGGTGTAGTCGACCAGAGCAGTTCCCAACGAACCCTCGATCGACGTCATGATCTCCTTGAGGCAAATCTCCACATTGCTCATCCCGGCATCTCCTCTTTGTCCGTGCGAGGTTCGGGCGTCGCCCTCCTCGCCGATGCCCCGGACCTTACGTAGTGCCCGCTGCCGGTAACCCTGTTGTTCCTGTACTGGCCGAGGGGACCTTGAAAAAGTCGGATGATGCGATATCCGTGACCGCTCGTGCTCGGCGAATGACTGCCGTTATCGGCTCGGCGGGGGAGTGGAGCCGGTGTGCGCGGTGTTTCTCCTGTACCACCGCGCCACGGTCCCGCCGGGGATGCCGGTGCGCTCGACGCTGCGTGGGTGGAGGAAACGCTCCAGGGCCGCCGGGTTTCCGGCGAGGGAGGCGGATCACCATCACGCGGCAGGGCAGCGCGAGTTCTTCGCAGCCCAGCGCCCAGTGGTCAAGGCGTGCGGACCCAGCGGTGGTAGGCGTCCAGGTCGACGTTGCCGCCGCAGATGATGGTGGCCACGTGGCGGCCGGCGAAGCGGTCACGGTCTTCCAGGACGGCCGCGATGCCGAGGGCCGCTGAGGGTTCGACCACCAGGCCCGCACGCTCCAGCAGCATCCGCATGCCCGTGACGATGGACGCCTCGTGGACCAGCACGGCGTCGTCGGCCACCGTGAGAAGGTCGTCCAGGACGGCGGGGATCGGATACCGCCCGGCGACACCGTCGGCGATGGTGTCGGTCACGTCGGTGGTGACGACCCGGCGCTGGTGCCAGGAGCGGGTCATCGCGGGTGCGCCGAGGGGCTGTACGCAGATCACCTCGACGTCCGGCGCAAGGGTCTTGAGGACGTAGCCCACGCCGGTGGCCATCGCGCCGCCGCCAAGCGCGATCAGGACAGCGTCGAAGGACGACGCCGCGCTCGTCAGTTCCAGGCCGATGGTTGCCGCGCCCTCGCAGGTCTCGATGTCGAGGCTGTCCTCGACCAGCCGGACGCCGCGCTGTTGCGCGATACTTGCCGCCCGTTCGCGGGCCATCTCGAAGTCGCCGTCGACAAGCTCCAACTCCGCACCCAGCGCGCGGATCCGGTCGAGCTTGGCAGCGGGAGCCCTGCGTGATGCCACGACCGTCACGTCGAGGCCACGGCGGCGACCGGACCAACCGAGTGCCTGGCCCAGGTTGCCGGCACTGGCGCACACCGCGGCGGCGCGCCCCTGGCTGGTCAGCATGCCGGCGACAAGTTCGGTGCCGCGGGCCTTGAAACTGCGCACCGGGTTCGCCGTTTCCAGTTTGATGCTGACCGTGCAGCCAAGCTCGCGTCCCAGCGCGTCGCACTCGTACAGCGGAGTATCCAGAAAGATCGGGTCGATATCCCGGCGGGCCGCGCCGATCCGGGCAAGATCGAGGCGCGTCGTGAGCATGACCAGCAACGTACCGCACGATCGCGGGTCGCGCGGGCGGAGCACGCCTTGTCGGCCAGGACCTTCCGCCTGGTGCACGGCCGTCCACAGCGCCGGGGAAGGCGCAAGTGGCGGGCGGTGGACACCGCCCGCCACTCACCTCTGCAGACTCACGTTGCCGGGACGTTCGGTCGGGCCGCACAAGGCGCCCGACCGGGCAAGACATACGCATCCCCCAGGAGGGGGGTGCGGTAGTCCGGACGCCGTCTCCTCATCGTCGGCTGCTGTGTCTCGCCGGATCCTCCGGAACCCGGCCGCAGCACAGTGTTCAGTACTGCTCGGTCTCCACGAAACTCCCGTCGGCCTCGTTGTCCGCACCGAAGGCATCCGCGGCGGCGGTCGGGTTGAATCCGGGCGGACTGTCCTTCAGCGCCAGGCCCATGTCGGCGAGCTTCGCCTTGACCTCGTCGATGGACTTCGCGCCGAAGTTGCGGATGTCGAGCAGGTCCGCCTCGGAGCGGGCGAGGAGCTCGCCCACGGAGTGGACGCCCTCACGCTTGAGGCAGTTGTACGAACGGACGGTGAGGTCGAGCTCCTCGATCGGCAGTACCAGGTCGGCGGCGAGGGCGGCGTCCGTGGGGGACGGGCCCATGTCGATGCCCTCGGCGTCGATGTTGAGTTCGCGGGCAAGCCCGAACAGCTCGACGAGTGTCTTGCCGGCCGACGCCATGGCGTCACGCGGACGCATGGCCTGCTTGGTCTCGA